>JAXHTN010000046.1:0-11078 GCA_034190145.1 Halobacteriota archaeon
GCCATTTCCCTATTGCAAGGATATCGTATATCGAGACCTCATGAGCTCCAACGTCTTCTGCAAGTTTTACTAAGTCGTTTAGCGTCTTGTCATCCGAGTTCTCAGGCCTTGCAACATAGTATAAACTTACGAGAAGACCTGCCTCTACTGCTGCTCTTGCACCCGAAGTTGCATTCTTAAAAATTCCGGGAATTCCTCTCACCCTGTCATGGTCTTCTTGGTATGGGCTGTCTATGCTCACCTGAAGTGAATATAGGCCGGCATCTTTGAGCTTCTTTGCAACCTCTTCAGTCAGGTACAAGCCATTTGTGAACATAACTGCAATTGCACGATCGTCAACATACTCAATGATATCGTAGATATCCTTTCTAAGTAGTGTCTCCCCTCCATCGAATACGAGCAGATATGCACCGGCATCTATTGCCTGATCAATGAGGTCTTTCATCTCATCAAGTGTAAGTTCCGGCTCGGCGACAATCCCTTTTGCACAGCAGAACATACAGTCACAAGGGCATTTTCCGGTAACTGCAACCGAGACCTCTTCAGGTATGTGAGTCCGGGTAACCGCCATCTTGATCTGATTATTTACAAGTCTCTCGAAAGCTTTACTTGGCATCGGTGGAATCCAGGATGAAAAAATTAACTGGTCGTCCGATAAAACAAGTGGTCTCTCCTCTCTGAAATATTTCATCATGAGGTTAACAACAGGATTCACAACAGGCCCAAGTACACCTTTCGCTTTGAAGTTTACTCTATCCTCACTAATTTCGGCATTGATGTTCATCCCGGCATTTTCATAGATCTTAATCATAGCGATCAACAAAAATATATTTTTTAGGTATCCTTAGGTTTTTCTAAATCTTATTTATCCCATTTATGGAATGAATGCGTCCTGGAGTTTGGAAAAAAGTGCAAAAATTACGATTGTTATTCGATCTACCCAAAATAGAAAAAAATATAACTACTACTATCAAAAGGAGTCCGTGTAAATGTGACGATAGAGGGAGGAATTGATCTGGTTCTCGAGTCGGTAAAATCCATAAAAAAGGTGGAAAAAGAAGCATCTGAGTCAGTTGAGATTGCTAGAAAGGACGCTGAAAAAATTATAGATGGTGCTACAAAGAAAGCTGAGAGTATGATCAAAGATGCTGAATCTGATTCTAATTCAACGGTGGACGAAATGCTTAATCAATATGAGAAAGAAGCGACCACAGATGCGTCAGAGATCATAGATAAGAGCGAGAAGGATGTGAAGAAGCTGGTTGATGAAGCGAGAGGTAAAATTGATGCGGCAACCGAAAGAGTTGTTGCGATGCTAATCGGAGATTGATCATGCTCAGACCTTCACGAATGAAGAAGATACTGGTTGTTACTCTTAAGGATAACCAGTATGAACTAATAAAGAGGCTACATGAGTTGGGTGTGGTGCAGATCGAGAGTTTTGCTGACAGGCTAGCCAATCCTGAATGGTCTGCCCTTCTGAGCAGAGGGAGTGTTGATCCCGAAGTAAGGAAGATTACCTCACTATTTATGGAGTATGGGCATGTACTCGATCTTTTTGAGAGTGTGAGACCTGAAGAGGAATCTTCCGGTGGGTTTATCGGTGGTTTTTCGAGATGGGTAAAGAAATTACTCGCACCTGTGCCCCCTAAGACCTTACCTGTAAATGATATCCATGGTGAAAAGCTTATAAACGATGCAAGGGATATCCTGGACGCTATCAAAAGTGATATCTCAAGTTCAGAATCCAAATTTTTTGAGCTTGAAGATGCCATTTCAAAAATAGGAGAAACAAAGGCACCTTTAGAGCTTATAAAAGGTCTAGACGTCGATCTTTCTCTTGTTGGACGAGGGGATTTTGTTTCTGTTTTTGCCGGATTGGTTCCCAAGGGCAACTCAGGCAATCTTGAGAGAAGTATTTCTGAGATCTCAAATGAATCTTGTGTTGAGTCAGCAAGTGTCAACGAGTCTTATGATGTTGTTTTTATAACTGTAAGTAATGATCAAGCGGCATCTGTGTTATCTTACTCATCAAAAATAGGTTTTGAAAAACTGGATATTGAAGGACTTTTAGGAACTCCTTCTGAGGCTTTGAATAGGCTTGAGGAAGAGTTGAAGTTGAGAGTTGCAGAAAAAGAGGATACAAGAACCGAGCTCCTTAATGCTTCCGTTACTTGGCTTGATAAGATCGAATCAACAGTTGAACTACTAGCCATTGAACGTGAGAGATATGATGTCTCTTCTAATTTTGCTGAGACCGAAAAGACGATTGTTCTTGAAGGTTGGATAGAGTCAAAGAAATGTGAAGTTGTAAAGGATGAGGTTGAGATCATTACAAGAAATGAGTGCGTCGTCAAGTTTTCAGAGCCAAACGAACCTGAAGAGAAGATCCCTGTCAAGCTCGATAACCCAAATGCACTCAAGCCCTTCGAATGGCTTACCGAGATGTTTGCGCCACCGAAGTACAATGAGTTTGATCCGACGCTTTTCTTTGCTCCGGTATTCATCTTCTTCTTCGGACTGATGCTAACTGATGCTATGTATGGTATAGTGACAACGCTTGTAGGTGTCGGGATCTTGAGGGGCTCAGGCAAGTATGATCAGAGTCATAAGAACTTCTCGATTGTGCTAACTCTGGCGGGAATAAGTACAATACTCTTTGGAATACTCACTGGAGGTTATTTCGGTAATCTATTTGTTGAATGGGGTCTTTTAGATCCTTCAACAATCATTTTAGACCCACTAGGAAAGGGAGCTGTTCCTGTTATACTAGGTCTCTTTGGACCGCTTACAAGTAGCCCACTGGTATCGATTCTAATCACATCGCTCGTCATTGGTGTGATTCATCTGAATCTCGGTGTCGTGATGGGATTCATCGACAAAGTGAAGAGGAAGATGTATAGCGAGGCTATTAAGGAGCATCTATGGCTTCTCATATTCCAACCCGGACTCTTCCTTCTGATAGGTAATGTATTCTTCAGCATGAGTTTCTCAGGTACTGCACAGGATATCGGTATGGTCCTCGTGGGACTATCGCTTGTTATGTTACTTGCAAAACCGACCTTCCCGTTTGTTGATCTTATGGGTCTTTTTGATGTGACCGGGTATATAGGAAATCTACTATCATACACACGTATCTTGGCGCTTGCCCTCTCCACAGGAGGAATCGCTCTAACATTCAATCTACTGGCCGGAATGACTGGGGGGATTCCATATATAGGTCCTGTACTGATGGGTCTGATACTCTTCGGAGGACATCTCTTTAACCTCGCGATGAATGGACTCGGTTCATTTGTTCATTCGCTAAGATTACACTACGTTGAGTTCTTTGGTCAGTTCTATGAAGGTGGAGGAACTAAGTTCGCTCCGTTTGAAGTCAAAAGAGAGGTAACTATCTTGGAAAAGGAGGCATTATAACAATGGCATTAGATGTAGGTGTGGCACTCGCGGCAATTGGTGCCGGTGCTGCCATAGGTCTTGCCGGAATAGGATCCGGTATAGGTGTAGGTATTACGGGGGCTGCCGGAGCAGGTGCAGTGGCGGAGGACCCATCGAAGTTTGGGACCTCTATTGTTTTTCAGGCATTGCCACAGACACAGGCAATTTACGGTCTGCTCACGGCGATATTAATCTTAATGGGTGTTGGTTTACTCGGTGGCGGTGAACCACAAGCTTCAGTTACAACCGGGCTAGCAGCGTTGGGGGCCGGAGTTGCGGTTGGAATAGCAGGACTTTCTGCAATAGGTCAAGGAATCTCGGCAGCCAGCGGAGTTGGTGCAGCAGTATCTAATTCCGATATGTTCGGAAGAGGGATGGTATACTCGGTTCTTCCGGAGACTCAGGCCATATACGGTCTACTTGTCGCGATCCTTCTTATGATATCATCTCCAATTCTTGGAAGTACTGAACTTGGAATTCCGGCTGGTCTTACAGCACTGGGTTGTGGACTTGCAATAGGAATCGCCGGTCTTTCAGCAATTGGCCAGGGTATAGCAGCGGGTAGCGGTATCGGTGCGACTACCGAAAAACCAGAGATGTTCGGAAGAGGGATGGTATACTCGGTTCTTCCGGAGACTCAGGCCATATACGGTCTACTTGTCGCGATCCTTCTGATGGTCGGTACGGGAATACTTGGTGGTGACGCTAGAGCTTTACCGGATTCAGTTGGAATTGTTAGTATTGGTTGTGGACTTGCAATAGGAATCGCCGGTCTTTCAGCAATAGGTCAAGGTATGGCAGCTGGAAGTGGTATCGGTGCGACGGCCTCGAAACCAGAGATGTTCGGTAGAGGAATGGTCTTCTCGGTTCTTCCGGAGACTCAGGCCATATACGGTCTACTTGTCGCGATCCTTCTTATGATAGGCGTTGGAATACTCGGTGGCGGTGGAGTTGTAGATGACATCGGGCTTGTTCATGGTCTCACTGCAATAGGATGTGGTGCTGCAATCGGTCTTGCAGGTCTTTCAGCAATAGGACAAGGTATTGCTGCAGCAGCCGGTGTTGGCGGTACGGCAGAGAAACCGGAAATTCTAGGAAGAGGTATGGTCTTCTCGGTACTTCCGGAGACTCAGGCCATATACGGTCTACTTGTCGCGATTCTGATGATGATTGGAGTAGGAATACTTGGTGATCCTGCAAAAGGATTGGGACTTGGTACTGAAGTGGGACTCGCATCGATTGGTGCTGGTGCAGCAATTGGTTTTGCAGGTCTTTCCGGTATAGGTCAAGGTATTACAGCAGCTGGAGGTATTTCTGCTGCGGTCAGGGACTCAACAACAATGGGTAAGAGTTTGGTTCTTGCTGTTATGTCTGAAACCTTTGCCATATTTGGTCTTTTGATTGCGATATTAATCATGTACGGAATAGGATTCTTCGGTTAGGTAATGGAGTGCAATTAATATGGGTGTCAATGAGATAACAAAAAAGATTAAAGATGATTCGGACAAGATAGTCGCTGATATCAAAAGAGAAGCCAATGCAAAGGCAGAGAAGATCATTGAGGGAGCAAAATCCGAAGCTGAGAAAAAGAAGAAATCAATACTTACAGATGGTGAGAAGCAGGCCGTACTCAGGAAGCAGAGGATCATAGCAGATGCAAAACTCAAATCGAAGAAGATCGAATGGGATGCAAAAGAAGAGTTAATCTCTGAGGTCATGGCAAAGTCAAGAGATGGCCTTATAAATATCAAGGAGGCCGGGCACTCGGGAAAGTCATACTCCGAGATCCTGCTTAAACTGATTAAAGAGGCATCTATCAATTCAGGTGGTGGTGACTTGGAGGTTATTCTCAGCACTGGCGACATGGGTTATGTCTCCGAAGGTGAGGTAACAAACCTTGCACAGGAGATAGGAGGCGAAGTCGGTAGCGAGTGTAAGATATCCCTTTCAAGTGTCGAATATCCAGGTCTTGGCGGCCCAATTGTAAAGGCAAAATCTGAGCATATAGAGGTTAACAACACGCTTGAAGAGAGAATAGAACGATTTAGCGACTCTTTGAGAACAGAGATAACCAGGATACTATTTGGAGGTTAAATGGTAGAATTTGATGAATTTTTGGCAGTCTTCGGAGATATGGGCTTCTCGGATCCGATTGTAGGACTTGTTCTGGTTGCCATTGTAGCTTTGGCTGTATTCATCGTAATAATTGTACCTATTCTGAAACCGATAATACTTGATATTGCACCTTTTGCTTATCCAAATGCAAGGATAAGGGCGATGGAATCGAAGTTGCTACCGAAGACTAAACTTGAAGAGATGATTGAGCTGTCTTCTGTGGTCGACATTCTCGGTTATCTAGAAGGTACTGATTACGAGGCTCAACTTGCAAGGGTCAGAGGATCTCCTGAAGAGGCGTCATCCATCGAACTCGCTTTGTACGAGTCAAGGAAGGACTCTTACCAGAGGATGATCTCGATTGCGCCGGATTCTATTAAAGAGATATTCTCAGCGCGCTTCAAGTTGTACGAGGTAAAATTACTGAAGTCTGTTCTTAGGTCCCTTCACGCAGGTGTTCCTCTTGAGATGAACCTCACAGAAATACCTGTTGTTGGAAGGCTCGATGTTGAATCATTTCTTAATCTACAGTCCATTGAAGAGTTCATCTCAAAACTCGAAGACACAGAGTACGGAGCTCCTTTGGCTGAGGCAATAGCAATCTATTCCGATAAGAAAAATGTCCAATCTATCGAGATGGCGCTTGATATGTATGCTTATGAGAAGCTTTGGAATGTGATTAGAACCGTCTCGGAACAGAACATCAAGGCCCTCAAGTTCTTCTTCGGAACTGAGATTGATGCGATAAACTTGAGGACTATCATAAGGGCAAAAGCGGATGATCTAAGTCTTGATCAGATAAAAGATTACATTCTTCCCATGGGGTACGAACTCAATATGGAGACTTTAAACTCTCTTGCTGACATGCCGGATGTTGAAGGTATCGTCAGTATGCTTGAAGGTAAGAAGTGTGGTCTTGCACTTGAAGATGCTGTCCAGAAGTACGAGGCTTCAAAATCGATTATTCCACTTGAGATGGCACTGGAGGCACATGTCGCACAGACAGGAAGAAATGTCTCGGTCAGTCAGCCTTTTGGTATCGGCCCGTTTGTGGGTTATCTATGCAACAAGGATGTTGAGGTAAGGAACCTGAGGGCTATAATCAGAGGAATTGAGGCAGGAGTAAATAAGGATTTAATAAAGGATATGCTTGTAACGGTTTAATTTGGAGGTTTAAATGTATATTTCGGTAATTGGAGATGCTGACACGGTGACTGGGTTTCGTATGTGTGGAATTACTCACGCAAATGAGATACCAGAAGGTGAAGATGCGGCACCGGTTTTGAAGGAACTGGTAAAGGATGATGAAGCCGCCATCATAATAATCACGGAAAAGATTGCCGAGAGTATCCGTTCTTTTATAGACGAGACTAATCTCAAGAAGAAAGGTGTTGTTCCAATTATAATTGAGATCCCAGACAAATCTGGAAAACTTGAAAGAGAGTTGGATCCATTGAAGGAATTGATAAGAAGAGCAATTGGTATTGAACTTAAATGAGGAAGATAAGATGGAAAATGGTGTGATTTCAAAGATAGCAGGACCTCTTGTTGTTGCAGATAAGATGAGAGGCTGTGAGATGTACGAACTTGTTCACATAGGTGATGAAGGTCTAATGGGGGAAACGATAAGGCTTGATGGAAATCTTGCATACATCCAGGTATATGAGGACACTACAGGACTCAAACCTGGCGAACCCGTTGTCAGAACAGGGGCCCCACTCTCTGCAGAACTCGGTCCGGGTATAATCAAGAATTTCTACGATGGGATCCAACGACCACTACAAAAGATTCAGGATAAGACCGGTGATTTCATCACAAGGGGTGTTAGTGTACCTGGTTTGGATACGGAAGAGAAATGGGATTTTACCCCTATAGCCCATGAAGGCACTGATGTTTCGGAGGGTGATATTCTTGGGACAGTACCCGAGTCCAAGGTTATTACACACAAGATACTAGTTCCGGCAGGGATTAACGGGAAACTTTCCGAGATCAAGGAAGGCAAGTATACTGTCACTGATACAATCGCAGTTATACAGATGGAAGAAGGGGACAAGGAACTGAAGATGATGCAGAAATGGCCTGTTAGGATAGGAAGGCCATACAAAGATAAATTGAATCCAGAAGTACCACTCCTTACCGGGCAGAGGATCTATGATACATTCTTCCCGATGGCTAAAGGTGGAACAGGAGGTATTCCCGGTGGTTTTGGTACCGGAAAGACAGTATCTCAGCACCAGCTTGCCAAGTGGGCAGACTCACAGGTCGTTGTATATGTAGGGTGTGGTGAGAGGGGAAACGAGATGACAGAGGTTCTTGATACCTTCCCTGAGCTCGATGATCCGACAACCGGGGAGAAGTTGATGGAGCGATCGACACTCATTGCAAACACGTCAAATATGCCTGTGGCTGCAAGGGAAGCTTCTATTTATACTGGAGTTACTCTCGCCGAGTACTACAGAGATATGGGTTACGACGTAGCCATCATGGCAGACTCAACATCCAGATGGGCAGAGGCGCTTCGTGAGATATCAGGAAGGTTGGAAGAGATGCCAGGTGAGGAAGGTTATCCGGCATATCTTGCAACGAGGCTTGCTGACTTCTACGAGCGTGCAGGAAGGGTAAAAGCGATAGGAAGTGGCGATGATAGGTATGGTTCGGTAACCATCGTCGGAGCCGTATCTCCACCTGGTGGAGATCTTTCCGAGCCGGTATCCCAAAACACCCTTCGTGTTGTCAGTGTATTCTGGTCACTAGACTCTACACTTGCTGACAGAAGGCATTTCCCGGCCATCAACTGGTTGAGAAGTTACTCACTATATCTTGATTCAACGGAAGAATGGTTCAATAAAGAAGCTACTGGGGAGTTCAGGCAGCTCAGAAATAAAGCAATGGTCATACTCCAGAAGGAGTCGGAGCTCCAGGAGATTGTGCAACTGGTAGGACCTGACGCACTACCGGAAAGCGAGAGGGTCGTACTGAACACTGCAAGGATGTTAAGAGAGGACTTCTTACAGCAGAACGCTTTCCATGAGACGGATTCTTACTGTCCACTTGAGAAGCAGCATCTTATGCTCAAGACCATTCTGAATATCTTCGACATGGCAAACGAGGCGATTAAGTCAGGTGTAGGTATCGAACAGATAGAAAATATGCCATTGAAAGATGATATTGCCAGAATGAAGTATGACTCAAATGAGACGTTTGCAGACAGGTATAAAGAGCTTGAGAGTATGATGAAAGAAGCATTTGCTGCATTGGAGGGATAAAAGATGGCTGATATCAAGACACGGGAATATACTAGTGTATCTGAAGTCTATGGCCCACTCATCGTTGTGGATGGTGTTGAGGGTGTCGCTTACGGTGAAGTGGTGGATATTCAAACGCCATCAGGAGACAAGAGGCGTGGTCAGGTACTTGAGTCAAGAGAAGGTATTGCCATTGTGCAGGTCTTCGAGGGTACGAGAGGTATCGATACATCAGGGACAAAAGTAAGATTTACAGGGGATATAATGAAGCTCCCCGTTTCAAGGGATATGCTCGGTAGATTCTTCGATGGTCTGGGAAGGCCGATCGATGGTGCACCGGAAGTTGTCCCTGAATCAAAGATCGAGATCACCGGAGCGCCGATAAACCCGACAGCAAGAGCATTCCCAAATGAGTTCATCCAGACTGGAATATCAACGATTGATGGAACGAACACACTCGTCAGAGGTCAGAAACTTCCTATCTTCTCAGGATCAGGTATGCCACACAACGAACTTGCTGCTCAGATTGCAAGGCAAGCAAAGGTTCTCGGCTCTGAAGAAGCATTCTCTGTCGTCTTTGCTGCGATGGGAATCACTCACGAAGAAGCCTCTTTCTTCATGAAGGACTTTGAGAGGACCGGAGCTCTTGAGCGAATTGTAGCTTTCATAAATCTTGCAGATGATCCTGCTATTGAGAGGATCATCACACCGAGGATGGCTTTGACTGCAGCAGAATACCTTGCATTCGAGTGTGATATGCATGTTCTCGTTATCCTTACTGATATGACCAACTACTGCGAGGCACTAAGGGAGATCGCTGCCGCAAGAGAAGAAGTTCCTGGCCGTAGAGGATATCCTGGTTACATGTATACCGATCTTTCCATGTCCTATGAGCGTGCTGGCAGAGTGAGGGGAAGAAAGGGGTCGATCACACAGATACCGATCTTGAGTATGCCGGATGATGATATCACTCACCCGATACCGGATCTTACCGGTTATATCACAGAGGGGCAGTTCGTGCTCTCAAGGGAACTTCACAGAAAGAGCATATACCCTCCAGTGGATATTCTACCATCGCTTTCGAGGTTGATGAACCAAGGCATCGGTGCTGAGAGGACAAGAGATGACCACTCAGGTGTGTCAAATCAGCTCTATGCGGCCTATGCTGAGGGTAGGGATATGAGGGACTTGGTGGCTGTTGTCGGTGAGGAAGCTCTGACAGAGAGGGACAGAAAATATCTTGAATTCGCTGATCGTTTCGAGAAAGAGTTCGTTACTCAGGGTAGGGATGTCGACAGGACTATTCAGCAGACACTCGATCTGGGATGGGACCTATTATCAAGCCTACCGGAAGGAGAGCTCAAGAGAATAGACGATAAATTCATAAAGAAGTATCATCCAAGTTACAGGTGATCCTTCGCCCTCTTTTTTATTTTTATTTTTTAAAATTTTTGATCTGTTGTGGTGGGCCTTTTTAACAGAAAGCTTTATATGTATGGTAGAACGTTTTTAAATGTAAGAAGATTTTGTAGGCAATTTATTTTAAAAAAATTATCAAAAGAGTAGTTATTGGAGATACTTTTTTAATTGATGGTTTCCAAGGTCTTCGGAAGTATATATAAGGAATGTGTAAAAGATGTATGGAGATAATAGAAGGCAAGGGTACAATCGAGGCCCAAGAGAGATGCATAAGATAACTTGTTCTGACTGTGGGCAGGAAGCAGAAGTACCCTTCAAACCCGATGGTACCAGACCTGTTTACTGTCAAGAATGTTATAGGAAACATAGACCTAAAAGATATTAAAGACTGTATTGTTCAAAAGTTAATTTGAACTCCTCAAGGATTCACTATTTATTGGTATTTATGCGCCATCTGCCGCGTTAGATGGCGGTTTTTTAATTAATGTAAAGATTCCTAAGTGAACTCTATCACTTTTCTGCGTTAATTATATCTTGTTAATTAGATTGTAAATTATCTCCCCAAAGGCTTATCTATAATGTAAAATAATGTTAATCCGACATCACTTAAGCTAACAATTAAACTGGATGTGGGATAGATGGCAACTCAAATGGGAAATGATAGGGGAATTGGTAGCGCGATGCGAGCAGTTCCTGATCTCGTCAGAATGGAACAGACACGTGGACTTTTGAAGGTTGTTATGAAACAGTTAGGTCTCACGCGAGGAATTCCTATAGTTTTTGGTGCAGTCTCGGGAAGTAGACTCAAGATGAATGATATTGTCCCTTGCTTCTTTTTATCGATGTGGAATACTCTCGGTG
>JAXHTN010000047.1:0-11067 GCA_034190145.1 Halobacteriota archaeon
ATGGCAATAATCGGGGTTACTACGGGAAGTGATGTTCTTCAGATATCTTCGTCAAATACGGCACCAGATTTTACAACATATGAAGACAATGATCTCTTCTTCAGGACATGTCCTTCAGATAAATTACAGGGTTTGGCAATGGCAAGACTTGCAATCAATGAAGGGTATATGAATGTTAGTACAATAGTGATTAATAATGCATACGGCGTCGGATTTGAAGATGTCTTCATTCAAGAGTTTGAAGAACTCGGAGGAACTGTAATAGAATCTATAAAATACGATCCTGCCGGAACCATCTTTGACTCGGAGGTGGAGAAAGCTTGCGGTAAAGAGCCCGATTTTGTAGTGCTTTGTGCATACCCCGAGACGGGAAGCATGGTACTGAAGACCGCTTACGAGAAGGGATACATGGAAGATATTGACTGGTTACTGTCCGAGGGTCTCAAAGATGACACTCTTGCTGAGTTGGCAGGAAAAGACGAGAGTGGAACATATATCGTAGCCGGTTTAAAGGGCACTGCACCTGATCCGACTGGTCCTGGTCATGAGATATTCAAGGAAAAATTCACAAATGAATACGAAAAAGATCCGACAACATACTGTTCTCATAGCTATGATGCCGCTGCAGTTGTTATACTCGCAATGGAACATTCCGGAAGTGCAAACGGCCCGGAGATTAGTAGTAGCATGAGAGATATTTCAAATGCACCTGGTGAAGAGGTTACTGAAATCTCTGAGGCTTTAAAACTAATTCGTGAAGGAAAGGAGATAAACTATCAGGGTGCTTCAAGTGAGATTACATTCGATGAGAACGGAGACGTTCTTGGTAGATACGCTGAATGGTTTATAAGCGAAGATGGTAGTATCGTATTTGGAGATCCGATAGATATTACAACTACCGAGGAACCGGTCGCAATAGAAACAGAAGATGGAGTTGAAGAACCAACAGCGACAGTAGAAGAGGGGGCAGAGACTACTGAAGAACCTGCTATGGATGAAGGGGAAACTTCTACACCCGGATTCGAGTCCGCATTCGCATTGGTTGGACTCTTGACGGTAGGCTTATTTGTCTCAAGACGGAGAAGAAATTAAAAAATAATTTGTGTAGGGGGACTTTTTACCCCCTTACTTCTATATTTCAAGGATTTTATCAGCAACCATTTCAATACCTCTGTCTGCACAAATAACAAAGACTTATTAGCTGACATGAGACAGATTGTATGAGTTTTTTAGTACCATGTTTGAAAAAATACCTACTGTTCTTACAGCGGATGAACTGCTTGATAAGGCATTTTCTCGTGCAAGCAGAGCCGGGAGAGGCAAGAGGGATAGATTAAATGCCGAGAAGTCGATGATCACTACATCATCAAATATACTCTCAGACAACCTGGCAAATATAGTAAGAAGATTTCCTACCCTGGATGGTCTTCCAAAGTTCTATTATGAACTTACCGACCTGCTTGTGGGGATAGAAAAGATGAAACTATCACTAGCATCCATTGATTGGGCCGGGAGGAAGATACGCAAGTTATCGAAGGAATACCTCTCGGACCTACAGGATCAAGATCCGGTGGTAGTCAGAAAACGGGCGTATGGGAGAATATCTTCCATTGTGCGAGAGATCGATTCGGATCTCAAATTCTTAAACGACGCAAAGGCAAAGCTAAAGAATATACCTTCAGTGAGTGAACTTTCTACAATTGTCGTCGTCGGTTACCCGAATGTCGGAAAGTCGAGTTTCATTTCAGCCGTCTCAAGCGGTAAGCCCAAGGTGGACAGTTACCCATTCACAACAAAAGGAGTATCCATCGGACACTTTTATCGGGACAATGAGAAGCATCAGATAATAGACACGCCAGGACTCTTCGATAGGCCTCTCTCAGAGCGAAACGAGTGTGAGCTTCAGGGTATCTTTGCTCTCAGGCATCTTGGCGATGTCATACTATTCATAATCGATCCTTCGGAGTCATGTGGTTACGCATTCTCTGAACAGATGAGCCTTTTAAGAGAGGTCAAGCGGGAGTTTGATCTTCCAATCCTTGTAGTATCAAACAAGAGTGATCTAGAGAAGTCAGATCTGGCAGATATGCATATGTCTGTTCAGACAGGGGAAAATTTGGATGAAGTACTGTCTAGGCTGGTTGCGATGATCATAAGGGATTCTGAAAACAAGACGAAAACTTTTAATGATTGTGATGTGTAGGTCTGTAAGGGAGAACTTTTTAGATGTTTTGGAAAGATTGGAAACACATCACAAAGCTTGATCCGGACAAGGTGATATCTCCAGAAGATTTGAAAGATATCATAGGATCAGGAACAGATGCAATAATGATATCAGGAACCCAGAACATCACGAGTGATAAAGTCTCAAAACTTATCAGGATGCTTGAAGAAAGCAGTATACCGAAGATCCTGGAACCGGTAGATCCTCAATTTATTCAATACGATGGTGTTGACTCAATATTTGTACCTTCTATTATCAACACAAAGGACGCAACATGGCTTGCAGGAAAACACAAGGATTGGGTCCACAACCACGATATCGATTGGAACATAATCGTCCCTGAGGCATATATTGTGCTTAATCCTGATTCTGCTGTGGGAAGATTAACGAGTGCCCTTACGGGAATCTGTGCTGAGGAGGCGACATCTTATGCACTCGTTGCCGAGAAGTACTTCAACTTTCCGATAGTTTATATCGAGTACAGTGGAACCTATGGGAACCCTGAAGTTGTGAAGGCTGTTTCTGAAAGTCTTGAAAAGTCAAGATTATTCTACGGCGGTGGGATAGATTCGGCACAGAAGGCACAGGAGATGAAGAGCTACGCAGATACTATAGTCGTAGGAAATACGCTGTACGATTCACTGAATAGTTTTTTTGAGACGATTCCTTAAAGGAGGGATGTAACATGGAAGAGAGAGAATTTCAAGAGATGGTTATGACATTGAGACAGGAACAGGTTAAAGCAGAGGCGTTGACACAACAACTTACGCTAATTCAGTCATCGGTTTCGGAACATGACACTGCAATAGGGGCAATTAAGCATATAAAAGATCTTGCATCAGGTAGTGAACTTATTGTGCCTATAGGTGCCGGTACATACGTTTATGCAACACTCAGCAATATAGATAAGGTAGTTATCGAGCTTGGATCAGGGGTGAGTGCCGAGAAGAATCCAGATGGTGTTGTGGAGAGTCTGACAAAGAGAAGAGACGAACTCAGCGAGACCTATAAGTCAATGAGTGAAGCTCTTGTGAAGACCGAGGAGAATATTCAGAAGTTACAAAATACGGTTCAATCTATAGTTGCTCAATCACAGCAGGGACAGATGCCGCCAAGGTGAATATCAGATGTTTGATGGCTTGAGAAAAAGGCTGAGAGTATTTTCAAAAGAGGTCGATGAGACCGTAAAGAAGAAGGAAGAAAAGGTTCCAAAAGAGTCTGAACCGGTACCAGATGTCAAGGCTAAAAAGAAAGATACTGACAAAGGTAAAAAGAAGGATACAAGCATCTCAAGCAAGGTAAAATCTCTTGTAATCGATCGTGAATTGGTACTTGATGAGGGTGACCTAGAGAAACCGCTCTGGGACCTTCAACTTGCCCTTATGGAGAGTGATGTTGCACTTACTGTGGTTGATAAGATTGTTGATATGGTAAAAGAAGAGCTCGTGGGTGAACGGAGGGCCTGGAGAGAAAAGACAGGCGAGATCACCGAAGATGCTCTGAAAAAAGCGTTAATGAGCGTATTATCTATCGATAATTTTGACTTTTTTGAGTTTATTGATGGTTCTGAAAAGCCGGTTAACATAGTCTTTGTGGGAGTAAACGGGACCGGGAAGACAACAAGTATAGCAAAGCTAGCCCATATTCTAACCGAGAAAGGATACTCCGTTGTTCTTGCTTCCGGTGATACTTACCGGGCCGGTGCAACAGAACAAATTGAGGTTCATGCAAATAACCTTGGGCTCAAACTTATAAAACATCAAGAAGGCGCAGATCCTGCGGCTGTAGTATTCGATGCTGTTAACTATGCAAAAGCAAAGAGAAAGGACGTCGTGTTGTCGGATACCGCTGGAAGACTTCATACTAATATAAATCTGATGGATCAGTTGAAAAAGATATGTCGAGTGAATAATCCCGATCTTGTCATATTTGTGGACGAAGCAGTAGCAGGAAATGATGCTGTTGATAGGGCCAAACAGTTCAACGAAGCAATTGAGATCGATGCCTCGATACTCACAAAGATGGATGCGGATGCAAAAGGTGGAGCGGCGATATCGATTGCACACTGTACCGGAAAACCGATCCTATTTGTTGGAATCGGGCAGGAGTATAGCGATCTGAAGAAGTTTGATCCAGAATGGTTGGTCGATCAGGTTCTCGGATAATAGAGCCTAATCACTATTACAATCTTCTTTTGATTGAGCCGGCGTACATATGAGCCTGTCTTGTCGGTTCGGGGAGCTTATAGCCCCTTAAACAGGTTTTGACAATCTCAAGAGAACTATTAACTGAGATCTTGTGACCGGGTGCAATTATGAGAGGGTTACAATTCTTTTTTGATTTCAGTATAGTTCCAACGGTCTTTCCTTTATAGAATATCCCACAGATTTCACCCACTTCCTCAGGTTTAGCCTTATACTGACCGCACAAAATCTTTTTAGCAACACCGATGGTGGGAATATCCAGCTCCACTCCAACATGAGTGGCAAGCCCGGCAAATCTCGGATGATTTATTCCACATCCATCAACCATCAGGATATCAGGTAGTCTTTTGAGCTTTCCAAAGGCCTCGATGATGGAGGGGGCCTCTCTAAAAGAGAGGAGACCGGGAATATAGGGAAAATTAACATCCATAACTGTATATACCTCCTCTATTTTATCCATTGTGGTATAATCAAGCAATACAATACCAGAAATAATCTTATCTTCAAAGAATGCCTGATCCACACCCCCAATGATATTCAATTTTTCAAAATCATCTTTAAGTATTGCTTTTGATGCAATAAGATCTTGAATCATCAACAATTCACTATCTACCACAATATACCCTCTCAAATATCAGTTATAAATTTGTGACTTTTAGATCACACTGTCAGAAAGATATATATGTAAAGTAATAATATAATAGTTTTCACGTGATTCAAAGCGGCCAAGAGAGTAAAAAGGGGACTGATATTCTATATGTTCCCGATTGGATGGGGCAATTTTCGAGAGATACAGCCGGTGAGATCATTATGTCACAGAATCCAGGAGAATACATATCCAAACTCCGGAATAAATATAGAATTACACAAAGGGAGATCAGCGAGCTCTCAGGGCTTAGCAGGGAGACAATATCAAGAATCGAAAATGGAAAGAAACTTCCCTCAATTGAATCCGTTCGTGCACTCACAAATTTATTCACTCTGATAGAGGCTGCCAGAGTACAGTGCACACACAAGGACCTTCAGATTCCATTCTTCAAGAGATTGTGTAAGGAATTTGGGTTCAGCGTTCAAGCGGCCGATGAAGTACTCAAGATAGCTATGGAAGGTTATTCTAAGAAACGAGAGGAATTAAGAAGGAGAATGGAGGAATGATTAATGTCAGATGATATGTCCATCGTTTGGTTAGAGGACGTAAATGCAAAAGATGTCACATTAGTGGGTGGAAAGGGTGCTAGCCTGGGAGAGATGATAAATGCAAGTTTACCGGTTCCGGGAGGTTTTGCAGTAACAGCGACTGCTTTCAGAAGATTCTTAGATGAGACTGGAATTGCAGATAAGATTTTTAAAATCCTTGATGTCAATGTTGACAATGATAAAGAACTTAAAAAGGCTGAAAAAATAGCTAAAGACTTGATACTAACAACTGAAATACCAGAGTATATGAATAACGAGATAATTGATGCATACAAAGAACTATGTAAAAGGGAAGTTAAAGATGTCTTTGTTGCAGTTAGATCAAGTGCTACGGCCGAAGATCTACCGGACGCTAGTTTTGCAGGTCAACAGGAAACTTTCTTGAATATTAAAGGCGAAGCAGATCTTCTCGAGGCTGTAAAAAAGTGCTGGGCGTCCCTTTATGGTGCTAGGGCTATATTTTATCGTAGCAAGCAAGGATTTGACCACGATTCAGTAAATATATCTGTTATCGTCCAGATTATGATTAACGCAGAGAAGGCAGGCGTGATGTTCACGTCACACCCTTCAACGGGGGCTGCTGAGGCAGTAATTGAAGCTGCATGGGGCCTCGGAGAATCAGTTGTCTCCGGAAGCGTTTCACCTGATAACTATGTAGTGGATACCAAGACGATGAAGATCAAGAGCAAGATGATCGCAAAAAAAGAGGTTATGCACATCACAAATAGTGAAGGAAGTGTGCTAAATGAGGATGTTCCTGATGACATGAAGGAATCCCAGGTGATGACAAATGAGGAGATTATAAAACTTGCAAAGATGGGAAAGATAATTGAGGAGCATTACGGAACGCCGCAAGATGTTGAATGGACGCTAAACAATGGGAATTTGAATATTGTACAGTCGAGGCCGATTACAACGATTAGTGAAGCCCCCAAAGAGGGTGCTACGGAAGTGAGTTCAAAAGAGATTATATTGGAAGGTCTGGGTGCATCTCCTGGAATCGGTTCTGGTCGTGTTACTATTGTTTACGATCCGTCAGAATTGAGCAAGGTTGAAGAAGGTGATATTCTGGTCACAAAGATGACCACTCCGGATATGGTTCCTGCCATGAAGAGGGCGGCAGGAATCGTAACAGATGAAGGAGGTCTCACTTGTCATGCTGCTATTGTTTCAAGAGAGCTTGGAACGCCGGCAGTTGTTGGTACCAAGGAAGCAACAAAGAAGCTCAAGGATGGTGATGAGATCACCATTGATGGAGAGAGAGGACTTGTTTATGAAGGCATCATAGATATCAAACCTTCCAAGAAAGCCGAGGCTCAGCAGACCGGTGGGCAGAAGATAGTTACAGCAACAGAGGTAAAAGTTAACATTGACTTCCCAGAGATTGCCGACAAAGCAGCCGAGACGGGGGCGGATGGTGTAGGACTTCTGAGGGTTGAACATATGATAATCTCACTTGGGAAGCATCCGAGTTTGTTCATCAAAGAGGGCAAATCAGACGAGTACGTTGAGGCGCTTTTTAACGATATCGGAGTGGTTGCTGAGATGTTCTACCCAAGACCTGTATGGGTGAGAACGCTAGACGCACCTACAGATGAGTTCATGAGCATGGAAGGTGGTGAAGATGAACCTGAAGAAGATAACCCGATGCTCGGATGGAGAGGTATCAGGCGGGATCTTGACATAACCGATCACTTCAGGCTCGAGATGAGGGCATTCAAGAAACTCTTTGAGAGGGGGCTTTCAAATGTCGGGATCATGTTACCGCTCGTGCAGCATCCGAGCGAAGTCAGAATAGCAAAAGAAATCATGATCGATGAGGGCCTTGAGCTTGGGACCTTTGAGCTTGGAATCATGGTTGAGACGCCAGCCGCTGCACTCACGATCGAGGAGTTCATTGAAGAAGGAATAGACTTCGTATCCTTCGGAACAAACGACCTCACGCAGTACACTCTTGCAGTAGACAGAAACAACGCAAACATCGCATACATCTACAATGAACAACACCTGGCAGTTCTGAAGCTTATCAAGTATGTGATCACCGAGTGTAAAAAAGCCGGAGTGAAGACCTCGATCTGCGGCCAGGCAGGATCTTCACCGAAGATGGCGAAGATGTTGATCGACTTTGGGATTGACAGCATCTCGGCAAATATAGATGCCGTTCAATCGGTGAGGGAATCGGTAGCCAGAAGAGAAGCACAGATTATGCTTGATTCGGCAAGAATGAACCTAAATAAAGGATAAATAATTATGACGTGTGGCAACGACTCTTGCCATACGTCTCACCTCTTTTCCTACTTGCTCGGATAGATGGTGATCCCGCTCTTGTCTATCTCAAAAGGATATTTTCCTGTGTAGTGGTTCGTCCCTCTCATCTTCAGTACCTCTATACGATGTCTCCTCTTCTCCCCTTCAAAGTCGTAGTACAGGAGTACTGCTCCATCTGAGATGAATGCAAGCGTTGGCGGGTAGGCCGATCCGGGATTTATCTCTCCGGTAAGTATGGTGAGAATCTCCTTATTCTTTGTCAGATTGGTTAGATCATAAAGAAAAGTCCTGTAGTGATCCTTCTTTAGGATATCCTCGATGATCGAGACTGGATCTATAATAATCTTCTTCGGTTGGACCTCGTCTATATTCTTCTCCACCACATCTAGAATCTCCTCGACAGAGCGTGCACTTCTCAAATAGAGGCCGAGCTCCACAAATTTTATCTGATCTACATAACTCTCGTTGATAAACTCATAATTTGAGAGGAACCTCAATGTCCATTCCGACGATTCGCTGAACGTAGAGAAGTAAATGCATTTATCCCCTTGCTTTGCACTCTCAAATAGTATCTGCATCGAAAAAGTTGTCTTACCCGTTCCGGTGCCACCAGCAACAAGAATTGTTGAAGGGAAGGGAAAACCCCCCTCTATCATCTCGTCCAGTCCTCTGATACCGGATGGTATTCTATTGATCTTATCCGACATTAAATATCCCTACCTGTCTTTATTACAACATTCTTATCACAAAAAGCCTTGATTGTGCTATGAAGCTCCATCGCCGAGTCCTCTTCGATCAGTGTAATCACTCCATAGATGCCAGCTAACCTCAATTTGGATGCGAGATCGTACATAAAGACACCGAGAGTCTTCGGGTCGTTGTAAAGTTTAAGAGATGAAAGACAATCAAAGATCAAAAAACCTTCTCCCAGGCGTTCAACAAGGTCTGTGATTCCTATATCAATGAAAGTCAGATTCGATGGAGAGTCCACAAAGAATACATTATCTTGAGGAGTTTCATCCAGTTCTTTACCGGTATAAAGTGTTACTGTATCTATATAGTATAGTGACTTGCTATCTATTCCGACACTTCCTATCAGATCATTCATCTGTTTGTAATCCCTATCAACACTGACGATTATCCCCCTCATCTTCTTCTCAAGAACAAGAAACTTTAGGATTGCCAGATCAGAACTGAGAACTTCAGTCGATTTTACAGTGATCGATACTATAGCTTCAAGAGGATTTCTCAGTAAGGCCATCTCGATCTTGCTATAGAGTATTTCATTCTGTTGACTCATCATTTAGATCCCTCAATACACCTTGGATTTAATATAAACCTTGATTCCTTCCTTCGTGACCTCATACGGTTTTATCTCATTAGAGTGATTTGACCATCTCATCTTCTCGACCTGAATCGAATGTCGTACACTTCCATAATTATCAGATACTCTGTGAAGTAGAACAACACCGTCAACAATATACTCGATCAGTCCGTACCGTGACCCCTTGCGTTCCTCATTGACTTCGGATGTAATGAGCACAGTTGCTCCAGTGTTACTTATTACATCACATAGATCAAAGACGTTCTTCCTCCTTCTTGCCTCATCTTCAAATAACATTTCAAATAGTGTGAAGGGGTCGATAACAACTCTTTTTGCACCAATTGACTTTATCGTCTCAGGAAAAGAGCTTTCAAGATGTGATAACGAATTTGTTATGTCTGAGGCTTCGAGCTTTAATATGATCAGATCTTCTTTCCTGATATATTCCTCCAAATCCCAACCATAATTTAGTGCTGTTTTGATAAGTCTATCTTCTCCTTCCTCAAGACTAAGGTACATGCACGTTTCACCGTTGATGAGACCTTCTCTTATATATTGTAAAGCAAAAGTGGTCTTACCAGCCCCGAAAGGTCCAACAAGTGCTATCAGATGTCCTTCAGGAAAACCCCCTTCTGTCATCCTGTCTATCCCCTCAATTCCTGTTCTGACACGGTTCATCTATTGTGCCCCCTAATTATCCTCACTGTCTTCATTTCAAAGCCATTTGGTACGGTAATACTCGTCTCAAATTTGGAAATATTATCTTTGTTGAGCTGCGGCAATAGCCCCCTGAACTTCTTGACATACATCACCTGTTGCCTGGAAAACTCACCCTTCTGCATCCAATCAAATACCATCACACCATCGGCACAATCTGCAATCTCCGCCTCCTTATTTACGTCAAGAATATTTGCACCGAGTATCGCATATATTATGCCGTCCCACTTCTTCGAGACCCTTTGAAGCCCCTCTAAAAATGATATTAGATCATTCCAGTCTACAGAACTTCCGTAGCTTGCCCTTACAAGATTTGTGACCGAATCAAGTATCACAAGATTTCCTTTTGCATTCTCGTTTAAAAAACCTATAAGTCCCTCGAGTAAACCATTGTCTCTTGCTTTTATTGCTTTTAAAGGGCTTTCTCCTTCACTTGCGATCCATGATTGTGGAGTGATTGAAAACTTATGATAGCTACTTGAGAGATCCTTGAAGTTAAGATTATTTAGGAGTGCCTCTACGTCACTTGATGAGAATATACGGGCAATCTCACCGAGAATATCTTCCCTACTCTTGATAAAAGAGACATAACAGACCTTTTCAGGTATCTTTAGTCCCTTCTCTTGCATATCTTCGGTTTTATCCTCTGTCAATCGGGAGAGCATTACTGCGGATGTGTATGCAAATTCAATATTGCCGGCCCCGGCATCCCCTAAAAGAAGTACAAGAGACCCTGAGGGTAGTCCTCCCCCAATAACTGAATCTAGTGATTCAATTCCTGTGGGGCTCTTATGCAGATCGAATACATCCATCGGAGACATATAGGCGATGACGAGAATATTAAGGTTATGCCCATAATAATATGTGATCTATGATCATGTGTTATATATATTGGTTCAAAATAATGAGGGGTATGAGGGCGAGTTTAACAATGAATGCTTCTTTTTTGAGAGAATATGATCCTGAAAAGGACGGTGAGTTAACGACCTTTTCAGGCCTAAAAGGGTTCAAAGAGGTGGAGCGGTACTGGGTCAATGAACCTTACGTCTTCATCGCAATCCTATACAACACGGATATTAAAGAATACCTCTATTATGCAGTAGAACCGACCCTTACAAAATTTCAGATGTTTG
>JAXHTN010000048.1:0-11045 GCA_034190145.1 Halobacteriota archaeon
CTGAGATTGTAAAGGAACTCAAATCATTGATCTAAACGCCCTTTTTATGATATTTTTGCGTCTATTACGATATGGTACTTTCTCGGCCCGACACTCCTTAGAACCCGCTTGTTATTGATCTCCACTGACCTCCCCATATCACCTGCGACTCTTTCTACCTCTTCTATTGGACCCTGGAAGAGATCTGAACTCTTTTCAGAAGAAGTTAGGAAAGAGGTTGCGAAATAATGAAGAATCCCACCCCTTTTTAGAGCCGGAATTGCGCAATTGAGAAACTCGCATGCGGTATCGGGAAGTGGCATCAGAACTCGGTCTGCAAAACCCACCATACCCTCGTTTTGAATCACTTCTCTTGCATCTCCAAGTTTTGGAATCACAATTCCCTCAAGGTGGTTCAATTTAACATTCTCGACCATGTAGTCATAAGCGCATGAATTGATATCAATTGAATAGACTTTCACATCAGGGTTCTTTCTTGCAATTATTATCGAGAAGGTTCCGACACCGGAGAACATGTTTATTATCGTTTCTTTTGCCTCCATCATCCCTGCAATTCTTCCACGTTCGTATGACAAGCGCGGAGAGAAGAAGACCCTTGAAACATCCAGTTTAAAAGAACATCCGAATTCTTTATATACCGTCTCGGTACTTCCCTCTCCCCTGAGAATCTCAAGCTTTCTTATCCGATATAAATCGCTTGTTTCACCAGTAACCATTGTAACAAGCCTTATTCTAGGTATACAAGATATAATTGCGTCTGCTATTTCGTATTTCATATTTGTCAAGTCAAAAGGAATCTTGAGTACTGCAATATCGCCTATAATGTCAAAAGAGGAATGAACAGATCTGATCTCCTCTTCTGTGAGGGAACCTAAAAGGTAACTTTTGAAAGAGCTATATCCTTCAGACATAAAGATAAAAAAGGGTTTGAAAACCCTGAATAATCATACAAATTATGCTTTTGCGTATTTTTATAACCCGCCCAATCCACTTAGAGCAGTTGTTATGAGATCTACCACAACAGTTAGTAGATCAAACAGGCTGTTCAAAAAGGTTGCTGCAACGTTTGTACTAGTTTGTGTAAGAATGCCATCAAGAACGTATGTCATACCGCTCGATGCATTGGTGGGCCCCAATATCACAGATAAATTCTCAGATGTTGTACTTGTGAAATTATGGAAAGCCTCATTTGCAGATTCGTTTACTGCTGTAATATTGATTATTGCAATAACTATCCTTACGATCGGATCGACCAAAGGAACAATAGCCTCAACGAGGACATCCAACCCCCTTACAAGGTACCCCATAAAGTTTATCATAATGTCAACCGATAGAGTTTCGATTAATCCACCAACAATTGCAACAATTATATCAACTATACTTGCCAACAAACTAACAAGCGCGTTCGAAAACGCCTCAATAGAAACCATTTTCCACCTCCAGGTCCTTTAACCTTTATTCCTTTACCTCAAGTTTCTGAATATTCCACCTTATTAGCCTTATTTTTCATCTTTATATTATAAAGTTATTTCGATCGCAACAGGGTGATATTTTCCAATTAAAACTAGAGAAAAAATCACCTTCAGAACAGATTTTTGATGGATAATAAGATAATATAATGATAGAAGTGGCCCAAATAACCGGACCTCTCCACCATAATAACTCAACTAAAAAAAGACTTTACTCCCCTGTGATGACCCTTGCGTCTGCAACGAGAACACTGTCAGGGTATGCAAATACCGGATTCAGATCAATCTCATCTATCTCCGGGTGATCGGTGACAAACTTAGACATGCTAAGCAGGAGTTCACGTATTTTGTCTAGATCGGCCGGTGGGCTACCTCTGTATCCCTCAAGCATTGGAAATCCTTTAATCTCCTTGATCATCTCATCGGCATCTCGTGATTCAATTGGGACAATACGGAATGAGACATCTTTGAGAATCTCTACAAATACTCCACCCAGGCCAAACATAAGGGCGGGACCGAACTGTGGATCTTTTGTCATTCCGATGATAATCTCGACACCTGGATCGGCCATCCTCTGAACTCCGATTCCTGTAATATTCTCCGAGACTTTCTTTGCGTTTGCGATCAACTCATCATAACCGCTCTTAACCTCCTCTTCACTTGCTAGGCCCAATTTAACTCCACCAACATCAGATTTGTGGATAATATCAGGAGATAAAACTTTTAATACTACGGGAAATCCGATCTTTTTTGCCATCTCCACGGCTTCGTCTTGGGATGTGGCAACCTCGCAACCTGTCGTGGCTATTCCTGCACCTTCTAACAGTTTTTTTGATTCATGTTCCATAAGGAATTTCGCCATTGATATAACACCTCCTTGTGTTTTTCTCTACCTATAATATCTTAATCTATTCATAAATGTTTGGATATTGTCCTTGTTCCTCTTTCAGTCTTATATTCGTCAACAATCGATTCCAAAAGCTCCATTTTTTTCATCCTCAAAGAGTAATCCTTCTCGTCTTTCCATTCCAATATCCCCCTCTCAAGGTCATGCAAATCAACAAAAGAGAACTCACCTATGAAGCGAACAGGGATATCCTGAGACGAAAATACAGGTATTTCCGCTTCAATAAAGGAATCATAGGCATATGAAGAGATCGATGTTCCACAAATTACTGCTTTTATGGATCTATCGATAAGCATCTTTGCAGTGGCTTTACCACCTCCAGTTGCATCTTTTAGATATATCACATCTCGCCTGTTTATACCATACTCTCTATCAACCTTCAAAATGGAATCCCTTGCAAAGGAGTCGAGGACCTTGACTAGTTTGATTCTTCCGAAGAGTTCCATGAGTCTTATACGTTTTAGCTGATCGATCTCATTTGATAGCTTTAAATTTTCTTTTTCTCTTGAGATCTGCACCCTCTTCAGTCTAGCTATCTCTTTGTTCTTCTGTCGAATCTTCTTTGACCTTTGTATCTCCTTTGACCTATCCGATTTCAGATCCTCGATAGTTTCCCTCAGACGTATCAATTCATTTTCCTTTGATTCTAGTTCTGATTTTAACTGATTATTAAACTCCTTTAGATCCCTTATATGATCTTCCTGTTTCTTTAAAGTACTTTTCAGCTCTGAGATGTCTGAATTATCAACTGGTTCGTCTTCATCTGTACTTTCACTATCACTTTCACTTGTCAGATCTTCTTCTAATTCGAACTCTTTCAAGGTTGATATCGCAGAGTCTATACTTAAACCACGTACAACAAGCGCCTTTACTTCTCTTGCGTCCAATTCGTCCGGAGTCTTCTTCTCTATCTGCTCAAATTTGTTCTTGTATCCCTTGTAGGCCTCTAATGCTGCTGCAAGAGCGTCTCTTTCATGTTCATTATCATAATCAAATGGCTTTGCAAGTCGAATCTTTTCATCTACCGGAAGTGAAGTGGCCAAATTATAAAGGCGTGCATCGAAAGCCCGTTTTACTTTCTCAACGGATGAGGGCGTAGGTGTGACATCCGAAGCAACTATCAAAGGGTGACCAAAAGAGGCGATTAGCCTGATTATGTCAAGTATTGAGGTGGTCCTGGAACTGAAGAGCTCAAATAGTTCACCGTTCAGGCCAATGATGGCAACAGCAGTGGTAGTTCCCGGATCTAACCCTACAATTACATATTCTCTCTCTTTTGGAAGTGTTGATAATCTATACCTGTTAGGTGAACTCAAATAAACGCCTCAATATCGCTCATTTTGGCCTTTCTAAGCCAGTCAATATCCTCCCTATATAGATCTCTTAAGTCCGTAAGTCCAAGCTTAATAATGGCAAGTCTACCGGTCCCAAGGCCCCAAGCCAGAACCGGAAAGTCAATTCCAAGCGGAGCTGTGACTTCCTTTCTGAATACTCCAGCACCTCCTAGCTCTATCCATTTATCTCCAAGTTTTATCTCGGCCTCTACTGAAGGTTCTGTGTATGGGAAGTAACCGGGTCTGAAACGGACCTCAAATCCCATCTTCTCATAGAACTCCGAGAGACAACCGAGTAGATTTGCAAATGAGACATCCTCATCCATGACGATTCCCTCAAGCTGCTCGAACTCCGGAAGGTGTGTTGAGTCGATCGCTTCGCGCCTGTAGACCCTTGCGATGCAGAATACCTTTGCAGGAGGTGTGGGATTTTCTGCAAGATACTTTATTGTAAGTGCTGTTGTGTGTGTCCTCAATACTCGCCCTCTTGCAACACTTTCGTCCCATTTGCCACCCCATCCTGTCGATCCGATCTCGCCCCCGTGTTCGTGCATCTTTCTTACTTCACCTACAAGATCAGATGGTAGATCCATCTCACCATCAAGATAGAAGGTGTCGTGCATGTCTCTTGCCGGATGATCTTGGGGTTGGAATAATGAATCGAAGTTCCAGAAGGAGGGTTGGATTATCTCCCCTCTAATCTCTTTGAATCCCATCTCAAGAAATATCCTTCTTACCTTACTCAATATCCTTACATAGGGGTTCATTTTAGTCGGAAATATCTCGCTTGATGGCAGATTCACATCATATGATCTGAAGTTTTTACCCTTCCAACTTCCTGTTTTTAACATTTCAGAGGTCAATTGATGGATGTACTCCGTAGCTTTATCTTCACCAATTTTTGCTGCAAAATCATCTCCCGATTCTGTGATAGATATGATTCTGTATTTTTTTTCCTCCAAAGTGATAAGATTACGTTTGATAAGTTTATCAAGAACTTCAACATCTACTGTATCAGCGATAGGTGATCCTTCTATCAATCTTTCAAGTATAAGTTCGTCATCTCCCTTCGGTGGCAAACCACTCGAGCTGAGTTGACCTTTCTCTATCTTGGCCCAACTCTTCTTCTTAAGCCACCCAATAGCAATACCACTCGCCTCTTTTCCAAGCACACCCTTCAAATCTTCAATTGACATGTTACTGTCGCTAGCTGAAATATGGCTGATCGCCTTCCTCTCAGGAAGACCCTCTCTTGCATACCCTTCACCTTCACGGGTCAGTGAGTATATTTTACGAACTTTTTCATCGATCTTTGCGTAACCCTTCTCAGAGAGCATGAAGGCGGCCTGTAAAGCATTTTCTATCTTGAGATCGCTTTCTTTTGCAAGTTTTTCTTGATTGAACTCGCGAGAATCTCTGAGTGCGAGTAGTACGATCCTTTCATTTTTAGTTAATTCCATACTCATCCAACCTCTCTTTCGCCTGTGCTCTCTTCTCTTTGTGTTCGCTTAAGAAATTAAACATCAGCTCTGACGCGAGTTTTTTGCAGGTTCCACACATCATTATACCATTCTTACAATCTTCGAGAATCTCCATTATCTGCGAGTCTTCATCTATCAGGTGAAATAGCATCAGTTCATAGACTGTGCATTTCTCGGGTTCACCACCCAGTTTCTTTTGTTCATCGAGAGTAACTCTTCCACCTGTCTTTGCCTTCTTGACCTTGTCAGATGCTTCTTTTGGTTCATCTGTAAGGGCTATATAACTTTCAGAGATGCTACTTGACATCTTACCACCGGTAAGGCCACTCATGAATCTATGATATGTCGAAGAAGGCATGAAGAACCCATACCCTCCAAAATCAACCTCAATCTTTCTTACGATCTCCTCGATCTGGTCTAGGTCGCGTCCACCGTAAATGTCGATATGCCCTTCATAAATCTTCGTCTCTTCTCCTACCTGCTCTGCGACGGACTTGAGCATATCACTTGTTGCATCCTTACTTCGGACGCTTATGTAATCATCACGCTTCTCCACCTTAAACATTCTTACCCTGCCAGCAATATCCCTGACAAGCCTTATATGTGGATCTTGGTCAGAACCGACGGGTACTACAACTGGTTTTGGTCCGCCATGTTCCTTTATTTGAGGGTTTAAAATATCCCCACTCTGTGCAAGAATAGAGATTATGTGGGCTATCTTTGTTGAGGAAGTCAATCCGTAAATTGCACTCAGCTCAGAGAAGTTAGCCTCCACTCCAAGTTCAAAAGAGAGATCCTTTACCGAGGGCGTTTCAGACTGAAAATATATGTGCCCCTCCGGTTCAAAACCTAGTGCTATAAGACTGATTATATATTCATCAATCCCGATTTTCTTGCATCGTTCCCATGAGATGCCACGAACGGAGTATGCCTCCATATCGGCAATACCAACAAAAGCATCGCCACCCATCTTCTGGTGCCATACAATCTCATCCATCACCATCTTAGCACCTAGATGGGCCTTTCCTGAGGGCATGAAACCACTCATCACAGAGAAGGGTTTATCCTTCAGAATAGCATCGATTATCAGGTCGTAATCTCTATGGCCAAAGATAATCCCCCGAGTCATATATGGATGGGGGTGCGGTATCTCATTAATCAATGGCTCGAAAGAGGATATGCCGAACTCATCGAATAGCTTCGAATAGTCGGAAATGGCTGCAGATCCCCAAGGGTCGAGCGTTCTTTTCATGCCACTTTTTATGGTTGGATTCCCCTTATTAAGATTATGAAACAACCCATCCGGTCAGTTCTATCCCATTCTCTGTGAATATGTACTCCTGTGGTGTGCTATCAACATTCGTACCTCTCATCTTGAGTACACTCAGATTGTGAGTTACGGTCTTCCCCAATATCGTCTTATCGAGGTAAACAATACCATCACCCATGAAGTCGAAATCATCAAAGTCCTTGATCTCAAGACCATGTGATTTCTCTGTCACACCAAGACTTGTTATCCGTTCTTGCTTTAAATACTTGAATAGGTTCCTCCAAGCAGCACTCCTTCTCAAATTGGATATCTCATAAAAGACATTGATAGAATCAAAGACGACTCTTTTGGGCTTATAAGTCTCCAAGATGTCTACAATCTCCTCGATTGTGAGCATAGACATACCATAGATCTCGATCCATCCTGCCTCCACATATTTACGGATATCCCAGCCAAATCTTGCAAATTGCTTTGCAATCTGGTCGGCATCTTCCTCAAATGAGAAGAGAATTCCTCTACTCTTCTCTTCTGCACCCTCTAGTAGGAATTGCATAGAAAAGGTACTCTTACCGCCCCCAGGAGGACCAGTCAGAACTGTCACAAACCCTTCGGGTATACCTCCTTCGACAAGATCATCAAATCCTTTTACTCCCGTTTTCACCCTCTTGACGGTCATCTGAGAATCTCTGAGGTTTAGCCTGGATTTGTATCTTGTTTTGTCCATACCTATTAGAGCCTTCTCTAAAACAGCACTCTTATTTCCGAGTTCATGCTCATATCTCTCTAGGATATTATAAGCTTCTTTACTCAGGGTAGTATGTATAGGTTGTTTTCGCATGTTCTTACCCCCAGACCTCTATGTCCACACCAAGAAAATATGTCTCTAAAATATATAAATATATGGTCATAATTATGGCAGCAATTCAAGCTCCCCCAACTAATGCTTCACTGACAAACAGATGAGGGGATCCATCGCTAACGGGAACCAGCTGGTTATTCTTACCACAAAAACCAGGATTGAACTTTAGATCATCACAGACAACTTCAATCTTTTTGAGTATCTCAAGCGTCTCACCCGATAAGGATACGTCTCTCAGCGGCGTCGTCAACATTCCGCCTTCGATAAGATACCCCCTCTCAGCATTGAACTGAAATATGCCCTCTCCTGTGTTCACCTGTCCGCCCCTCGAACCAATAAGATAAACCCCTTCCTTTATCCCAGCAAGCATACTATCAAAGGAGGAGTCTCCATTACCGATATAAGTGTTACTCATCCTGACGATGGGCTCAAGATACCCTTCCGCACGCGTGTTCCCCTCGATACCGCCGAGTCTTGATGCGGTCTCCCTGCTATGCAAATAAGTCTTGAAGATACCTTCCTCAATCAGGGCCTTCTTCTTCGATTTCGATCCGTCATCGTCGAATGGGAAGTATCCGAACTCCTTAAGAGAAGAGTCGTCATAGACATTCACTATACTGGAAGCAATCTTCTCTCCAATCTTACCACTCAAAACCGAATTTCCTTCCAAAACAAGATCTGCTTCAGAAGCGTGCCCCAATGCTTCATGCGCAAAGACTCCGGCAAGTTCCTGATCGAGAACAACAGGCATCTTGCCACCTGACGGTTTTTTTGCTGAAAGAAGCTCCACAGCAACATTTGATGCTTCTTTAGCAAGTTGTATTGGCTCAAAAGTATCGAATAGTTCAAAACCGCATATGCCGTATCTGTTCTCCCTACCTGTCTGAAAAGTCCCATTCTCCTTAGCAACGGCAGATACGATGAATCCGATCCTCCAGATCTCATAACTGCATTCGGAACCTTGAGAGTTCTCTATGCTAACATTTTGAAGCGACTCAAAGTAGGTCGCACTTGAGTTGACCACCTTATCGGCCTTTGTGTTCTCTTCGGCATCCCGAATTAACTGCACCTTCTCCTCTTCTGAGTAATCTCTTGGGTCCTTCTTCACACAAAGTATCGAATTCATCCTGTTGGGTCCGGTATCTTTCAGTTCCAGCTTCTCTCTTCCACTCTTCTTCTGAAGATTTGTTGCAAGTTTTACTGCCTCGCTGAGATCTCTCTTCTTATCAAGATTATTTGTTGTGATAAACCCCCAGGAACCACCAACAAGTGCGCGTATTCCCGAACCACGTGAGAATTTACTCGTGATCTCTTTTACCTTGTGATCATCCACTACTATCGTCCGATCGAAGGTCTCGACCGTCCTTATGTCATAAAAATCCGGTTCTGTCATATCTCCTCATTTTATTGGTATCATTTTGTGATAACTGGTACACTAAAGGATTGATCCGGTATGATAAATAAATTCTCTCTCCTTTCTGAAGACTAGTCCTCTTTTGACCCGAGGTGAGACCTCTCTATGCTTTTAAGAAGAATCCTCTTCAAGCGCTTCTTTGAGTGGTAATCATAAACAACACCAATCTTTTTGAGCGTGTGAGGGTCAAGACCGGACCAGTACATGCAAGAGGAGATCGTCATCGGTGTAGGTGTGAAGAGCTGAAATTGTTCGATATTGCCCAGTTCACTTGCCTTATCTCCGAGGGCCCTGACACTCTTCTCATCATCTCCCGGATGCCCGACCATCAAGTAGTGCCTGAGCGAACGCTTCACATCGATATCAAGAGATGAAAGGAACCCCAGAAAATCCTCAAATCTTGAGTTGTCTTTATTCATCAGCTCAAGCACCCGATCCGAGAAATGCTCTGGAGCAATCTTGAGATAACCGGAGAGGTGGTTCTCAAATAACTCTCTTACGTACTCTTCACTCTCGATTGCAAGATCGTATCTTATCCCGCTTCTAACAAATGCCTTCTTTACACCTGGCACTCTTCTCACCTTCCTGAGTAGCGAGATCAGGCCTTCGTGACTCCTGTCAAGCCTATCACATCTCATGCACCATGAATCGCATATCGTCTCGCAATCCATATTGTACATGTTCGCCGACGGCCCACCGATGTCATCAATGTATCCCTTGAAATCAGGGTGCTTTGTAAGTCTTTCTATCTCTTCGAGGATACTTTCTTCTGATCTTGATATTATCATATCACCCTGGTGAAGGGATATCGAGCAGAAGTTGCACCTTCCGATACACCCCCTGTGAGTAACAACCGAGAATTTTGACATTTTGAGTAAAGATTTGGGGTGAAGCTTCCTTGAAAAGCTGAGAGAGTATATCCAGTCAAGATCGCTGCTCGTATACTCTGGGTACTTGAACTGAAGAACATAGTTGTTTTTGTACTCTTGAGCAAGATTACTGTAGTTCGAAAATTTAAGATGCATCTCGCAGAACTTGATAGGGTCTTCAGATACTTCGTCAAACGAGGGGAGAAGATCAAACGATTCGGGAAGCTCTCTTCTGAGCACACACGTACCACGTATACCTTTGAGGTTCTCGCCACTTCTCAACTTTTCCGCTATCTCAATCATCTGCTTCTCGCCATTCCCATAGACAAGTATGTCGGCTCTTGAATCGAGAAGAATACTTCTTCTGACCGAGTTCTTCCAGTAGTCATAGTGTGCAAACCTTCTGAGGGACGCCTCTATCCCGCCAATGACGATTTTACTCCCTTTAAAGTACTCTTTAATTTTGTTGCAGTAGACTATCACTGCCCTGTCAGGCATATCGGTTACTGAGCTGTATCTGTCCTCTTGCCTCTTTTTCTTGAGTGGCGTATAATTGTGAAGCATGCTGTCAATCGATCCGGAGGTTATGCAGAATGCGAGTTTGGGAGATCCTAGCTTTTCGTAATCATTTCTTGATATGGGTTTTTCAATAATCCCCACATCAAATCCCTTGGCATCAAGTACTCTTGAGATGACCGCTGCAGGTGATTGAGGAAGGTCATCGAAATACTCTGCTGTTAGGAGTATGATATCAAAATCCGATCCGGTTCTTGAGATCAAAAAAATCCCTCACTCAGGAGATCTAAAATATTAATTAAAGCCCAAAGAGGGCTTTTATTCTTCTTCTTTCTCAAAACCAGTAACACGGAAGAATCGCTTGATTATCGCATCGGAAGATAGCTCAAGTAGGGTCTGCTTATCCTTGATCCCGCTGAATATTCCAAGAGGTATCTGAGCACCAGCAATAGTTGCATGTCCTCCCGCAGAACCGATATCATCGAAAGCATCATGCAAGACATTACCAATATTTACTCTTATGTCTTTTGTCCTTCCTGAGATGTGAATCATATCATCTCCTAGACCAAAAACAACCACAGTAGTTACACCCTCTAGATTAAGGAGGTAATCTGCCGCTTGTGGTATGACATCTCTGTCGAGAATAAAACCTGCGCTTGATATTAGGTAACTACCTTTTATCAGCTTGTTTCGTATCGCTTCACCCATGACGTCAAGTGTCTCCACAGAGAGTGGCGGCGTCTCAAGACTACTCAGAACTTCATGGTCTGCAAGGGGATAGAGAAAAGCAGCAGCCTTGAGATCAGCAGGACAGGTATTTCTCTTAAACTCAAGAGTGTCAGTTCTGATCCCATAGAGTAGTGCAGCAGCCAAGTCTTTATCCAGTGCAAGCCCCAACTCCTGCAAATATTTTGTCATTATCGTCG
>JAXHTN010000049.1:0-10994 GCA_034190145.1 Halobacteriota archaeon
TAACATCACTAAGAAGGCCGTAAGTCTCAATTGTGGTCTCAGAGTTACCCGGACTTCCGATACGGTTACAATGGACATGTATCGAATGGGGGAGGTTGAGTCTCTCGTTTGCAACTGAAAGTCCCTTCAGTATCTCGGCTGGAGAAACATCAAAGTGGGGGACTCTGTCATGAAGGCTACTGACGTTCTTACCCCATGCCCAAGCTTCCACACCGCCGGGATTTACTATCTTAATACCAAAGCCCTTTGTCGCTTTCAGCATCCATGCAATATAGGCGGTCAATTTGTCTATATCCCCATTCTTTACGCATTCCATTGTCATCCAGTGATTATCGAGTACAGGCATTGCACCTTTATCCACTATTGGGATCTCTATAAGCTCTTCGTGAGTGTGTCTTGCAGCCATCGGTGGCATAGCAGCTTCCATTAGGAATGTGTAACCCATCTTGGCATACCTGTAACCAGTTGCGTAAACATTTGGTACACTGCACCCGGAGTATGCCCTCTCAAGCTTACTTCTTGGTTCAGTACCTCTTCTACTATCTTCAGGCCTCATTATCCTGCCAGCGTTGACCTTGCCTCCTGCAATATGTGTATGGCCCTCGACACCTCCTGGTAGAACAAGTTTACCGTTTGCATCAATCTCTCTTGCATCTTTTGCATCGGAAGCTATCTTGCCACCAGAGACAAAGATGTCCATCTTCTCACCCTCTACTTTGTTTATGGGATCATAGACTATCCCGTTTTTTATCAAGAGACTCATATTATGCACCCTCCTTCAGCTCAATAACCCTACCAAGGATCTTATCAAATATCTCTTCATCACTCAAAAACTTTGTATCAACGATCTTTCTCATCCTGATTGGGATCCCATCCATTCTGTAAGCGGTTCCTTCGGCCTCTACACCAGCAACAGCCGCAGGAATCACAACATCTGCAAACTCTGTTGTTGGATTGGGGTACGGATCAACCTGTATTACCGGAACCTCTCTCATGTAATCTACTGAGGCTCGTGGGAAGTTTGAAACCGGATCTGCTGCAACCGCAAGGACTGCGTCGCACTCCTTTCTATTCAGAACATCGACGGCAGTTGCCTCTCCGGGATTATACCATGCGTATCCATGTGAGAAATCAACCGCAAAAGGATAACCTGTCTCCCATGAACAGACCTGCCCGAAACCTGCAATGTTGTAATGCCCCCTCATAGCGACCAATGTGAACTTTGCATGTTCGTTGATCTCGTCAACAAGAGAGGTAACATTCTCAAGGTTCTTGTATCTACATCTCGATTGAGTTATGCCAAGGCCACCGAAGATTACTCCGAATTTTGCCTTCTTCATCTTCTCAACTATCTCGATTAGCTTCTCTTTTGATACCCCGCCTACTTTTTCCGGTAAAACATCTTCATTTCCCGAAAGGATCGTTCTCATTGCGGAGAATATCTTGTAATCCGATCCTGGCTCAACCTGGACAAACTCATCTGCCTTATCCGCAGTCTTCGTCCTCCTCACATCGAAGACCATAAGTGTCCTGTCTTCCTTACCACCTGAGAATAAACCCTTTGTATTATATGAGTACCTCGCGTGATGTCTTGGATGTGCATGGACCGGATTGCTACCCCAGAATATTACAAGATCTGCCCTGTTTTTCACTTCTCCGAGGGTACAACCGGGTGCACCCACACTCTGAACGGCGAGAACCGTTGGACCGTGGCAGACGGAAGCAGTACTGTCGATGACTCCGCCGGTCACTTCTGAGATGTGAACTCCCTTTTCAATAGCTTCACATGATGTCGAAGCCCACCCATATGATAGCGATCTCTTTGAATTCGCAAGAATTTGGGAGGCTTTTTCAATGGCTTCATCATAAGATACCTCTTTCAAGTCGCCGCCTTCTCTTATCATCGGTGATTCGATCCTCTGGTGTCCCATGATCTTGCTCTTGCCGAGCTTACATGCTTTCTTGACCTTTTTTATCTCACTATTTTCTACTTCAACTTCAAGGTCATCGCAAAGTGAACCACAGAAGGGACAAACGACATCCGTAACAGTAATATTTTCAGCACTCATCAAACCACTCCGAAGAGACTCTTCACGTCAAGGATCTCCTTATCGGTCGTCGATATATCGGCGTCAAGGCCTTTATAGATCGGCATCCCGACACCACCACATTCAGGACCAATTACTGCATTTGCGTATGGTCCCATCGGTACGAAGGCTATGTGATCCGGATTACCCTCGTTTAGCTTTAATTTAACCACAGCACTCCCAAAATCAGTAACAACTTCGACATTATCTCCTTCAGATGCACCGAGTACATCCAAATTCTTCTGGTTCATCTCACAAATAGCAGTTGCCTCGACAAACTCCGCTGACATCTTATTCTCAAGAGTGGCCCCTTGATCAAGCGTCCTTCCGGAGATCAATTTCGCGTTTATTTTCCCCATTAGAATACCTCCCCAAACTGTTGTGAAAGGGTCTGCATAAGATATATTAAATTATTTGAATTTAAACTGCAAAATAAAAGGGTCATAACATATTAAATTAGTAAGATCCTTCATTAGTGGGACTATTAAAGGATTTACCAAATTATCAAGTGCAGGGAAAATATTAAGTATTTTCAAAACACCTCTTCTAATATAAATTCCCTCATGGATTAGGGTATTGAGGGTGTTTATCAATTGCAACAGATTATGGATCTATCTTTTTTGGATTGTCCATTTTTATCTGTGTGTAGAAAGGATGTTTGGGGGTAAGAGTGGAGGCAATAATACTTTGGCAGTTTATAATCTTTACAATAATATCTTTTTTTTCCGGGTCACTTGCTATCTATTTTTGGATTGGCGTCTACAATGAAGTAAAGAAAGGAACAATTGCATGGTTACTTCTTGCTTTAACATCCGTATTTCTTATCACTTCATCAATATTCCCAATGATAGTGATAACTCAACCTCAACCCAATCTTAATGATGTGGCGCTTGTTTTCCTCTCATTTTGGAGTTCACTTTACACAACAACATTCGGTGTTGCAGGTTTTCTTATCTTTAGGGCTTTTAGGACTGTTCCCAAGGAGAATCTTGGTGATTTTCTCCTCGAAGGTTTGACTTTTCAGAAGCCACCAACGGTTTCGTCTGCTTGTGGAACTAACTGTTCTTTGTGCTCTCTTTATATTGAAAAGGCATGTTCAGGGTGCTTCAAAGAGAATGAAAGTGAAGATTCAGAGAGATGCCCCACGTATCTTTGTGTATGTGAGAAAGAGATTAAAACATGCTGGGATTGCGAGCAGCGTCCCGATTGTGATAAGTATAGGGGTAATCTTGAGAAATCGCCGATAAAAGATCAACGCAATTATGCCCCATCTGTTGACGAGATATCGAATCTCATGGGTCAATCTGCGATCCTTGAATACACTCCATCCGACAGATATGAGGATGCAGTAATTGAACTCACTCTTAGGTTCTTCGGCGAACTTCGAAGTGTTGTATTGATATCATCTGAACCAAGAACATCTATTTACAGGGAAAAATTATCTGATCTTCTCGACATCAGTGTGATCAAGTTTGTAGAGATATCTTCTACCGGAGACGAGATTACATCGGAGAATGGCATAGTCAAGGTCCCGATCTCATGTCTTGATCAGTTTACATCACTCTTTGACAAGCTACCAGAAGGTGTAAGAATAATATTTGAGCCGGTAAGTCACCTGATAACCCTCAAGGGAATCGACGAAATTTACCCCCTCCTATCAGAGGTTGTTGAGGTTAGCTCAGAGAAGAAACTGGATATACTGGCGATGATGAACTCTGAAGTTCACGATAGGGAGACGATGAGCAAGTTTGAGTCTCTATTCTTCAACCGTGCAGTGCTGAGCAGTGATAGAATTAAGGTTATAAAGGGAAAAAGAGGCGAATTTATCCGGTTTATGGTGGGTGAGAAATTTTTTGCAAGCGACTGATCAGGTAATTCACAATTACATTTTCTGATAAATACGTTCGCTCTTGTTCACTGACTTGAACCGATTCATCGATTCACCGACGAGTGTTTCGGTCTTTCCCATGACAAAATACCCATTGTGATTGAGCGAGGTATAAAAATCCATATACAACCTCTCCTGTAGCTCTCTTGAGAAGTAGATCACAACGTTTCTGCATAGTATCATATCAAACGATTTACTCTTCTTGTCTGCGATTAGATCTAATTTTTGGAAACGGATCATTCTCTTGATCTCATCTCTAATTATATAATCCTCTCCTGAACTTTTGAAATACTTATCAATACGTGCTTCACTCACATTTTTCAGATTTTCAGATTTGTATACGCCTGCTTTGGCCTTGTTAAGTATTATCGGATCGATATCAGTTGCATAAATTGTAATATTAAAATCGCTTATTTCATCACCAAGTATTTCACTGAGGAGTATGGCAATTGAATAAGGCTCCTCACCACTTGAACACCCAGCACTCCATATTCTTAATAGGTTTCTACCACGATTCTTCTTCTCCACAATAATATCTCGAAAAATCCCTTCAACAGCCTGATAAGTCTCCGGATTTCTGAAAAATTCGGTAACATTAATAGTCAGGGAATCCATAAGGGGGTTGAACTCTTCTGTTTTCTTCTTCAGTATCTGCAGGTAGTCCATGTATGTTTCTGCGGAGTTGGCCCGCATTCTCACTGCTAGCCTTCTTTTAATATAAGAATCTTTGTACTGACGCGTATCCAGCCCTCTAACTTCGAATATTCTCCGTTTAATGGCATCGAACGCAATGTCCTCTTCTGTCATCTATTACTCCCCTACCGTTATAATATGTGATTTACAAAGTCTAAACAACTGTTGATTACTAAATGTATTAAGTCTTGTGGGGAAAGTTTAATAAAAATAGGTGCCATATATCTTATTGAGGGGAAATGCCCAAAGAGAAAGTGATATTCAGGATGGATGGTGAGTCCATCGATCTCGGTATTGGGGCAACAACAGTTAACAGATCTGATTGGAAACGTGTGAAAGTCGTTCTTACTCACACAAACCTCTGGATTATAAAAAATTCTGAAAAACAGAGGATTCCACTCAGTGCGATAACAGGCGTTGGAAGGGATGTTTCTACAAAGATCAGCATGTCGATTGATAAGTATCTCGCAATAGATCACTTATCCGATGGAAAGACATTTATCCATGTCATAACGAGCACAAAAGATCAAGTCAAGAAGCTGAAGACCTATATTCTTTTGGTCCAACTGAACAGCACAAGCACATATCTGTTACATCCATCAAAGATAGGTGGGGTTCTTCAGACTGGCTCAAAATGGCAGAAGAGAGTCCTGACAATATCAAAAGGAACAAGTACGGAAGGTATCACAGATCAGCTTGTCTTTAAGATGGATGGAGAAGAGGATGTCAAGATCCTTCTCTCTAGAGTCGAGCAGACCAAAACCGAGGAACGTGTCATAGGTAAAGCAACACGAGAAGTGCTGAATGTAACTCATAACTCTGATGATAATACTTATGATACCTGTATCTTTATCAAAAATCTTGGCCCATTAAAGGAGTACTTCAACGACTTTATGCTTGACAAGGGTGTTGAGACACGAGTTTCGATTGATACCCAAATCAGAGATGGAGGCGCCGGACCGGAACTTTCTGAGAAGGAAGACGAGATAATGATCGCACTTTATTCAGGAGTATCCTCTCTTGAGATGGAGACAATGATGGACAATATTACTGTAGATGAACTGGAGAAGATCTACGATAAGATGATTCGAGACGGAATGGCAGAGACAATCAGAATCCGAAAAGAGATCCAACTCACAGCAAAAGGCAAAAATGTCGTCAACAAGAAGATGGCGATATAATTATAATGTATGACCATAATAATATGGGGGATAAAAAATGGCAAATATAATGGTCGTAGATGACTCGAAATTTATGAGAGAGCTACTGAAGAAATTTTTGGTCGGAAAGCACACAATTGTTGGCGAAGCTGAAAATGGACTTGAGGCAACGGAGAAGTACGAAGAGTTGAAGCCTGACATTGTCCTTATGGATATTGTTATGCCACATATGGACGGAATAACGGCTGTAAGACACATTATAAGTGCTCATCCTGATGCAAAGGTAATAATGTGTACGTCCGTCGGTCAGGATGAAAAAGTAAAAGCGGCGATTGATGCAGGTGCCAAAGGTTACATAACAAAGCCTTTCCAGGGCCCCAATGTTCTAAAAGAGGTTGAAAGTCTGTTGTAGGGGTGTGAGATACATGACACTAAATGAGATTGGAAAACTCAAGGAGATTAACCGAATGGCAACTAGGTCGGCAGACAGGATCGCAGAGTCTATGAGCGTGATGTTCGGTCTTGATGTCTCCATGAGCATCTCTTCTGTCAACATGGTATCTGTAGCAAATATATCGAAATTTGTAGGTATTACGGAAGAGAGCACTGTTGTGGGTTCATATATTGCATTCAATGGGGATCTCAATGGGAGTGTCGTCTGTGTACTTTCAATAAAATGTGCACGTGACATAGCTCAGATACTTCTTGCTGGAATGGAAGAGGAGAACAGAGATCCTCTTGCAGTCCTTACTGAAATGGAGCAGTCTTCAATAATGGAGCTTGGAAACATTATCACATCCTCTTTCATCGACGTTTGGGCAAATTCCCTCTCGGTTGTGATCAACCAGGAACCCCCTGCGTTTTCATGTGATTATCTCTCAAATATTCTTGAGACTTCGATGGGTGGCTCTGTTGTACAAGGAGATTTTGCATTCATGTTCGACAGCCTCATGAACGTAACCAATCACGATATCGATTTTGAGGTCCTTGTACTTCCGGATCTTGATTCCATGCAGATTATATTTGACAACATTCCAAACGAAGGTGTGATCATCAATGAATGAAGTAGAGAAACTCAGACAGATCAAAGCTATGGGTGACTCTGCTGCTCATAACGTAGCCGAATCGATGGCTGCACTCTTCGGTCTTGAGGTGAATATGAAGATCTCTTCGGTCAATATGGTGGCAGTGGACACAATACCAAGATTGATCGGTCTGAGTGAAGATGATGTTGTGGCAGGTTCATACATATCATTCTCCGGGTTTTTGAACGGAAGCGTATTATGTGTACTCACCATCAATAGTGCTCGCGAGATATCCGATATAATGATGGCCGGAATGGAAGACGAAGCAGAACCAGGAGCCGGAATACCGTTTTCTGATATGCAACAATCGGCAATAATTGAGTTTACAAACATAATCACTTCTTCATTTATTGATGTTTATGCAAACACGTTATCGACAACAGTAGACCAGAGTCCTCCGTCATTTGCTTGTGATTATATGGGTTCTCTTCTTCAAGTATCACTTATAGACGCTTCAAAGAAAGGAGACTTCGCATTTATGTTTGATACTGTTCTTGATGTTACGGACAGAGACATCGAACTTGAAGTTCTTGTACTTCCAGAGATGGATTCACTGCAGGTTATATTTGACCACCTCCCAGAAGAAGCAAAAACAACGTTATAATTCGTTTATACCCCTCATTGCAGTCTTCACAAGGACCTTCCCATTAGTACTGTGTAATTCAACAGTCCTGCCATAATCGTCTCCCGTATCCTCTGCAATGATATTTATCTTTAATTCTTTAAGCTTCTCCTTAACCGCGGCTACATTAAGATCACCGATCTTGGGTGCGTTGTTTGTATCTATGGTTGAGAACATATGTGCTCCACCTGCAATCTTTGCTACTATTCTCGATTTCCTCGCTCCTAGATCAACCATATCTTCAAGAACAATATCTAAGGCAGTATCTGCATATTTCATCTCATTGACCTCTTTTCTAGAATCAGAACTGTTTGGAAGCATGATATGCGACAACCCAGCTACTCTTGTGGTCCTGTCCCATAAACATATTCCAACACATGATCCTAATCCAAGCGTCATAAGAATATTTGGTTCGGTAGTCACTTGTAAGTCTGCAATTCCAACTCTGATTGTCTTAGGCATATGTCTCCAGCCACATATATAACTTTAGAAGTACATATTCTTTTTCCCCCTAAAATAGCGTGGTAATATCAAGGATCAAGATTACCCTACCGTCTCCAAGGATTGTGGCTCCTGCAAAACCCTTGACGTTCTGAAGAAGTTTATCAAGCGATTTTATGACGACTTCCTGTTGACCAATGACAGAGTCGACGACGAGTCCCATGAGCTTGGTCCCTTTGTCCATCACGACTACGGTACACTCCTCCTTCTCTTCCTCTGCCACCCCGATTATTCGGTTCAAGCTCTTTAGTGGTAGTACATTCCCACGTAATGTGGTTATGCGGTCGTTACCAATCCTTTGAACCTTGTCGTCTGCAACATAAGTTATCTCAAGAATGTTTGTTATTGGTATTGCAAAGGTCTGTCCACCGACCTGGACGAGCATTGCTTGTATTATCGCCATCGTCAGAGGTAATTTAAGAGAAACTGTTGTTCCAACTCCCATCTGTGAACTGAGGCGTACGTCCCCACCTAGCGATTCAATCTTAGTCTTGACAACGTCCATACCAACACCCCTTCCTGAGGTGTCTGTTATCTCACTCGAAGTAGATAATCCTGGTAGGAAGATGATCGCTTGAGCATCTTCATCTGAGAGAAGATCCACCTCTGCTCTTGAAAGAAGTCCTTTCTCGACTGCTTTATTTCTGAGCTTCTCCGGGTCTATACCATTACCATCGTCGTTTATCTGGATTATTACATGATCCTTCTCTCGCCTTGCAATGAGTTCTATGGTTCCTTTCTCATCTTTTCCAGCGATTCTTCGTTCTTCAGGGGATTCAACCCCATGATCTACAGAGTTTCTCAACAGATGAACAAGCGGCTCTCCTATCTCATCAAGAACAGTCCTATCAAGCTCGATTTCAGATCCTTTCATCTGGAAGTTGATCTCTTTACCCTTCTTCTTGGAGAGATCTCTTACCATCCTAGGGAAACGGTTGAATACCTGGCCGACAGGTACCATACGCATCTGCATGACCTCATCACGAAGATCGGTTGTCAACCGATCAATCGTTGCAACAGTCTCATCAAGTTCTTTGTATCCGTATGCTTTTTCAATGTCTATAAGGCGTATCTTATTTATTACAAGTTCACCTACCAGGTTCACAAGAGAGTCCATCTTCTCAATGCTCACCCTGATGCTCTGCACGTTCTTTGTGGCAGAGGTCTGAACTTTTCCTGTTTTTGAATTCCCAGGAGGTTTTGCCTCGATATTGACCTCGGGCATACTATTATCTTTTATAACTTCTCCAGAAGGCTGCTCAGTTACCATGCTCTGATCCTGAGTGCCATCACCTGTAAACGGTGTAACCTTGGCGTCTTCGATCTCGTTCATCTTTACAATCTTATTCTCGATCTCAGCCGGATCTTCACTTGTGCTTATAAGAATATCAAAACCCTGATAGATACGTCCTTTCTCAAGGCTTTCAATGTCAGGAACAGTCGTGATAATTGTGGAGAGTGCTCTTAACTCTTTTATAACCATGACAGTCCTGATAGATTTAAGATTACAAGTCTTCTCCAGTTCAACATGAACCTTAAAGACTTCCAGACCATTGTCATGGGCACTTTTTATCGCTTCATCTTCGACATCTGAAATACTGAAACTGGCTGGGGATGTCTCTTGTTGAACGTCCTCTTCTACCTCTTTTACTTGGACCTCAGCTTTGGGTTGAACCTTGATATATTGTTGGTTTCCAGCCCCCGAAAGTCCTTTTAACTTCTCAATGAGTTCGGTAACATCAACATCACTTTCTATTCCTTCTTCTATCTCTCCGATCAGCATATCGAGAATATCAAAACATTCAAAAAGGATGTCAAGAATTTCCGATGTTGCCTCCAGTTCTCCGTTTCTCATAATATCAAGAACATTCTCCATCTTATGGGTGAGCTCTGCAACGTTTGTGTAACCCATCGTGGATGACGATCCTTTCAATGTATGAGCTGAACGGAATACATTGTTTAGGAGGTCCATATTATGTGGATCATCTTCGAGATCTAAGAGTGATTTATTCATAATTTCCAGATGTTCTCTGGATTCATTCACGTAATCTTCCTTGTATTGGGACATATCTATTTCCATAATATCAGCACCTCCGTAATATCTCTTCAGGAATATCTGATAACGGTGTCACTTTATCCACACATCCTGTATCTACTGCTGCTCCTGGCATTCCAAACACCACACACGAGTCTTTGTCCTGGGCAATAGTCTGACCATTTCTCCTTTTTATTGCGGACAAACCAACTGCACCATCACTTCCCATGCCTGTAAGGATGACGCCTATCACATTCTTGCCATATATATCTGCAACTGATTCCATCATCGGATCAACAGCAGGTCTTACGAAGTTGATCGGTGGATCCTTGGTCAGATGAATCCTTTCATTACCCTTAACTACCATGTGATAATCTCCAGGGGCGAGAAGTGCAGTCCCACCTTCAATTTTATCGCCTTCCGCAGCTTCTCTTACTTCAATTGTAGATTCCTTGTCCAATCGTTCGGCAAATGTTTTTGTAAATCCCGCTGGCATATGCTGGACAATCAAAACCGGTGGAGTATTTTTAGGTAACCTAGGTACAACTTCCATCAGTGCCGAAGGTCCGCCGGTTGAAGATCCTATTGCGATCAATCTCTTTGAGAAGTCCGTAGAAGATGTGATAGGATCAAGATTCATTAGTCTGGGCCTTCTCAATTTGGCAGTTTTTGCAATCTTCACTTTATTTATTAGGTCTTCTTTTACAACTTCCATATTAAGAGAGATCGAGCCAGATGGTTTGTGAATAAAGTCAACTGCACCATATTCCAGTGCCCTTATCGTATCTACTGATCCTTTATCAGTCAACGCACTGACCATCACTACAGGTAACGGATCGGTTGACATAATCTTCCTCAGTGCAGTAAGTCCGTCCATTACAGGCATCTCTATGTCGAGAGTAACTGCATCAGGTTCGTACTTT
>JAXHTN010000005.1:0-23221 GCA_034190145.1 Halobacteriota archaeon
GGTGGTAACAGTGGTTCTATGAATTTCCATTGCTCATCTGATAATATTTCAAACTTCAATTTTCATCCCCTCAAATGGAAGATGTTTCTTAAACCATAAATAGTTTTGAAATGGGTTCAATGATAATCAAACCGTTGATGGGATATATGCAAACACTTACACAGATACTGGCTTGCGTGGGACTTATGACCTTACGGTTACGGCCTTTGGGGAAGTAAATGAAGAGCAGTATGAAAGAGAGACCTTCGCAACTGTATGGGTGGAACGGTATCCTGATTTGACACTGGATGCATCGGATATCCATTTTTCTGAAGAAAACCCGGATGAGGGTGTGGACCTAACACTAAATGCGACAATTCACAATATAGGTGAGGAGGATGTAGATAATGCTTCCATATTATTTTATGATGGCGATCCGGTAAACGGGACATTCATAGGTGAAGATGTCATAAGTGTAACAATAAGCGGATATATAAACGCTTCTGTAAACTGGACTACCACTTCGGGAACACATGAGATTTACATTTTGATCAGCCCATACAATGCGTTCCTAGAAGAAGATTATACAAATAATGAGGCATACGGAACAATTTCCGTATTGAACACTCAACCCCCCCTCACCAACGGACTTCGTCGCCGAACCGGGAGATCACAGGATAAACCTGAGCTGGACAAATCCGTCAGATCCTGACTTTGTTGGAACAATGATAAGATTCAGAACGGATATATTTCCTCAAAACGAGACGGACGGGGAGCTTGTTTATGATAGACATGCTCAGGTAGGGTCAAGAGACCCCTTTACACACCATGGGCTGAATACCTCGAAAGAATATTATTATTCGGCATTTGCCTACGATGACGGGCCTAAATATTCCGACGGTGTCGTTGCACCAGCGGCAGTTTCACCTGTTCCCGAACTACAGACATTCATTTTGCTTGCGATGGGCCTAATCGTATTTGCAGTATATGTTGGTATTAGGGAGAAAAACTAAAACGCACGACCATAATAAAATAAAAAGCGCCTGGGGATTGTTTTATCAATCCCCTTCAAGACACTCTTAAAGCCTAATAACACTCTGAAACGTTGATAGAGGACAGCTCCTCCTCCACACATTCCGGACAGTGGTCTTTACCCTTTAACTTGGTTGCACATTCCTTACAGATCGGCTTACCACAGGCGTCACATTTGATATCAGTATCAACATCTGGATGTTTTGTACATTTCATATCTCGCTCACCATTTTGATAGTTTGGTTAAATCTCTTGCAATAAGCAAGATATAGGTCTCATTGGTTTAATAATATAAATAATTTTATATGTTCTGTTCATCTGCAGTATTATGTCGAGCAGACAAAACGAAACATTTAAAGAATTACAGCCTCATACCGGTGTAAGGAGCTTGGAATATGGCGAATATAAGTCTTGAAGATCTAGCAAAATTATTAGAGATGTACGATGTTGAGGAGATATCCGGAGTCAACATTGAAGGTGACATCGAGATCGAGTTATCAGAAGGAACAGATGGATCTGGCATCGGATTGATGTTGGGTCAGGGGATAACACAGGCAGCTATGGGGCTGCTGAACCTTGCAAGATCTGCAGGTTATCCGGTTGATAGTGTTTTGCAGATGCCAGCGCCTATGGCAAGTATGGCCCAGATGGAGGTACAGGCAGCAAAGCTAGACTCACTTATACAAGCCAAATTTAATGTTGGAAAGGATACATGGAGTGATCGAGTAGAGGAAGTAGCTATCGGTGCAACATCATCAGATGGAGGATCGAGAAGTAATGTTGTAAAGATCGGTGGTCAGACTGCCATGCCATTCTATAGCTTCGATGGAGAGATACCGAACCCCCCTGCGGTTACAATCGACTGTTTTGATATGCCAATACCACTTGCAAAGTCTGTAAAGACTCATTATGAAGATGTAATGGGTGACCCTGGTGAGTGGGCAAAGAAGAATGTAGAGAAGTTCAAGGCAGACATGGTCACGATTCACTTGATTGGTACGGACCCCCTGATAAATGATACCCCGGCAAAAGAGGCCGCCAAGGTAGTGGAAGAGGTTCTTCAGGCAGTAAAAGTTCCAATCGTTATAGGTGGTTCGGGAAATCCTGAGAAAGATCCCGAGGTGCTTGAGAAGGCAGCAGAAGTTGCAGAAGGTGAGAGATGTCTCCTTGCATCAGCAAGTCTAAATATGGATTATGAGAGGATTGCAAATGCTGCAAAGAAGTACGGACATGTGGTACTTTCTTGGACCCAGCTTGACATAAATGACCAGAAGACCCTGAACAGGTATCTATTCAAGTTGGGAGTGGAGAGAAGTGATATCATTATAGATCCGACAACTGCTGCTCTTGGATACGGGCTCGATTATGCTTACACAAACATGGAGAGGATAAGGATGGGTGGGCTGAAGGGCGATAAAGATCTATCATTCCCAATGTCATCCGGGACCACAAATGCGTGGGGTGCTCGTGAAGCATGGATGAAGGATTCACCGATAAAAGATGATTCTGACTGGGGTCCAAGGGAGTATAGAGGTCCGATTTACGAGATCGTTACAGGTCTGACACTTGCCCTCGGAGGTGGTGATCTCTTTATGATGATGCATCCTGGAGCGGTTGCGGTATTCAAGGAGATTACACAGACACTATTTGGTGCGATAAAGAAGGATCAAGTAGATATATCCAACTGGGTCACACAGACATAACTTTTTCAGACTAAAAAGAGATATAAAAAGCCTGAGCTTTTTCAGGCTTACTTATTTTTTGTTTTTCGATATACTTATTATGTCACCGACTATCGTACTTGCGGTCTCTATAGATCCGGCACCTTTGCCAGTAACTGTAATCTCACCTGCAAGATCGGTCTGAATTGATGCCACATTGAGAGTTCCTCCTATCGAGAGCGGATCTCCAATTGGGACAAGCCTGGGTGCGACACTGATAACATCTCTACTCACTTCTCCGACCAGTTTTATCAGGTAGCCCTCATCATGGGCAAGTTGAAGTCCATCGGTGGTGACATCCCGAATACCAGTCACCTCAACATCATTGTAAATAACATCGAGACCGAAGATGGAGTTTGCAAGTATCACCAGCTTGCAGGCAGTATCTATGCCATCAACATCATAAGTTGGATCTGTCTCTGCTATACCAAGGTCCTGCGCCTCTGATAGAACATGTTCATAGGGTAATCCATCCTCTGCCATCCTTGTAAGAATATAATTACAGGTACCATTGAATATACCAGTTATACTCAAAATCTCATTACATACAAGATCATCCCTGATCAGGTTTATGATAGGCATTGCTCCACCTACAGTAGCTTCATATCTAAATTCAACATCATTTGCTATCGCGAGATCCATCAACTTTTTGTAGTTCAAAGCTAGCGGACCTTTGTTTGATGTGACCAAGCTTCTCCCATTCTCAAGAGCAGTGACCATATGTGTCATTCCGGGTTCGCCTGTCTCCTTGTTTGTCGGAGTTGTCTCAACCACAATATCATGTTCTATCTCTTGAATCATCCGGACTCCTGTCATATCGATGGCCTCTATCTCTTTATTCTTAGCATTTTCAAGGATTTTTTCAATATCTATACCCGACTCATCGACAACAGTGCCCCATATATCAGAAATTGCAACAACTTTAAGGTCGATTCCCATCGCTTTTATTTGATCATGTTTTTGCAGGATAACCTGAGCAACACCACGCCCCACGACGCCGAATCCAATGATTGAAACTCGAATAATTTTCATATAATACCTCTTCAGTTGCTACACCCGTAAAGATTCTTAATACATATATATCTGCCTATACCTTGCAGCTCTTCATCCTTTTTTATTTGGTGAGGAGGTATAATAAGCAGAATGCGTTCGAAATCTATGGCCATAGTTCCGAGAAAAACATGTCCATTACATTTATATGACGAGACATGGCTTAGTATTATTAAAATATGGGTGTTGAGCCTAAAATTAATCGCATGTTATTCACCTCTTGGAAAGCCTTATTCCTTTGCGCTCCTCACCCATTTTTATGCCCACTTTTAATAGAATAATTTAGGTGGCTGAATCTATCCGCTTTACTTCCATGTAACAATAGTAAGTACATCCTCATCAGAAAGCTCATGATCGAGTCCGACCTTCTGACCAGCGTGTTTTGCAGATGGACCCCAGACCATAGCATATCTGAACTTCTTCTCGAAGTCCCTATGAAGTTTTTTACAGGCAACCTCTACTTTGTCACCATCTTTTAAGATCAGGGGTTCTTCATAATCAGTCTCATTACCTACAGGTTTCATATATATCCGCTTGAGTTTTAAATTGGCAAATATGCGTTCTCTTACCTCGTCCAAACCCTCACCATTTTTTGCTGATATGGCAATCACATCGAGGCTACGGCCTTTTATATCTTTTAAGATCGTCTTCAATTCTTTTTTGTCGATAAGATCCGACTTATTTATGATCGCTACAGCAGGCACATATATCCTGTTTTGAGAGAATGAATCTATCAGTTGGTCCTCTGTAATATCACCACGTATAATTATCTCGGCATTTAATATGAACTCTGAAGCAATGGTTTTTATTAGGTCTTCGTTTATATGTGTAAGTTTTCCCGTGGTATTTATTATGAGTCCTCCCTGGCCTTTCTTTGTCACAAGAACGTCTGGCTTCTTCCGGTTCAAACGTAACCCGGCATCGTAAAGCTCTCTTTCTATCACCTCAAGATCATCGGGACGTTGCCCATCCACCATAAGTATCACAAGATCGACATTCCTTACTGCCGATAGGATCTCCCTGCCCCTACCCTTTCCTTTTGATGCACCAGTAATAAGTCCGGGTAGGTCCAGAAGCTGAATATCTGCCCCCTTGTACTTCATCATTCCTGGAATCGCATCAAGTGTAGTGAAATCATAAGCACCGATCTTGCTTGATGCCGCAGTCAGCTGATTAAGAAGTGTGCTCTTTCCAATGCTAGGAAAACCGATGATACCGACGGTTGCATCACCAGACTTTTTTATCGAGAATCCTTTACCCTTTGACCCTGAGCTTCTCGATATCTCAGCTTCCTCTCTAAGCTTGGCAAGCTTTGCCTTTAGTTTACCCAGATGATGCATTGTGGCCTTATTCTTCTGAGTTTTTAGGATCTCGTCCTCTATCTCCTTGATCTTTTCTTCAATTGACGGACTCATAGTCTCTTCCGGTATTGCACGTATACTATATTGTGCCACATGAAATAATCTACTTTTTTATGCTGCACAGTCTACTATCGACGATCTGTGTAATGCAAAAATAAAAATATGATGCCGCAATATCTGAGAGCATGAAATTAGAAGTAAGTGACTACCCAAAACTGCTAGTAAGGCAAGTAGTAGTAGTCTCAACCATATCAGAGAGCGGAATATCGAATGCTGCGCCGTTCAGCTTCAATTCGCCTATAAGTTTCAGCCCACCACTCTATGGATTCTCCTCAAATCCGAATCATCACACATGGAAGAATATTCAGAAGAATGGGGAGTTCGTTGTGAATGTGGTTGGAAGCAACTTTGGGGGACTGATGGAAGTACTGGAAACTCCATTTGATTATGAAGTGAGCGAGATCGAAAAGGCAGGTCTAACAGAAGAGAAAGCCGAGATGGTAAAACCCCCGAGGATCGCAGAGGCAAATGCCTGGATGGAGTGTAAGCTAAATAATTCAGTAATCTTAGGAGATCATGTCTGGGTCGTCGGAGAGGTAGTCTGTACAGGTGTCAAGGACGATCTCTGGACCGATGAAGCGGTACTTGATCTTAAAAAAGCAAATGCCCTATGTCACATGGGTGGTAAATTCTTCGCTAGCGATTCGAGAATAAAAGAATATAACAGGGCTCAGAGGAAGTAGATACCTGCGACATTGAATGCCATCGCAAGGTTTCCGATTACAAGTAGTGCACCCATAAGAATGATCGCCCTCACCCCATTCTTTGGAGTAGGGTTTCTTGCAAGCAGATAATAAGGTATCAACTGAGCGGCAATAATTGGAATGCCCCAGACCAGAAATCCACGGGTAAACAGGTACTCAAAATAGCATATCAGCACTATTATGACGTCCGCCAGTGCTATACATATAAAACCGAGATAAAACGAGTTCTGAAGGCCCAAACGTGTAGCTATTGTAGTCAGTCCTTCTTTCTTATCACCCTCGTAATCTACTATTGTAGTTGGCATATAGACAGCACCGGTCCCAAGAGCGACGATTACAAACCACCAAACGAGTTCTCCAAGAGGCCTTCCTCCTCCTGCTGCAGCCCAACCAGCGAGTGAGCAAATCACACCAGCACCAATCATGCATGTTAAAAGATCGAGTCCGGGACGCTCCTTTAATCTGAAGGGGGGCGCGGAGTACAATATGGAAAGAAGGAGACATATCGCTATAAAAAAGGTGAACAATCCTGAGATCTGTAGCGATACGAAGATTGCCATTACCATGAGAATAATTGAGCTAAACATAACCACTCCAGGACTGAGAAGACCTGCCACGAGTGGAAACTCCTCTTTTCTTATCGATTTATCGTATTCTCTATCCCAGTAATCATTGAAGAGGAGTGTTGAACCGCCGAGAAGTGGGCCGACAACAATCACACCAAGGAAGAATGTACTTGAAGCCGAGATCCATTCAGCTACCCATTCCAAGATAAGTCTAATCATCCCTGCGGTTGTGGGATCTCCGCCATAGTTATCGATTAACCATCCCCATGTCTCTTTCTGCCCTGGTAAAACCACTCTGTTTGTATATGCCCAGCTAAGATAGTATGGCCCCATAGAGACCCACCAGAAGAGCATATTCATATGCTTCACCAAGTATCTAAGAGTATTAACAAATGAAGAGGCCATATCGATGACCCCGTCGAGATAACCTTCAGAACTATAATCTTCAGTCATTCTAGGATCTAATTCCCTTCAATCAGAACTTTGGAGATCTATTTGGATTTAGGATGTTATAGGGATCAAATGCCATCTTTACGTCTTTCAATGATGTGACGTCTTCCCCTTTATCCCTCCTAGTGCTGAAATCGTGAACTACGCCCATAACAGAGCATCCACCGTAATTTGTGCAAAGTTCATCGACTTTCTTACCAAGTGCCATGGCTGTAACCTGGCTCTTCAGGCCCTCTCCACCTGGGAGGCTGTACGGCATAAGAAGGACTGTGCTTCTATCAATTATCAGGCCGTTGACTGACGATTTAAGCCCCATACTACTAGCGATGTCATACACACAGTTTATCATATCGTTCATGTGTGATACTGGAACCATTGCCTCAGGTAAAATTATCGTTGAACCCAACTTTTTAATACTAACATCGTAGTATCTCTCGTCCCATATCTGATTTGCAACACTAGCATCCTCTTTTTTACCCTTACCCATCAACTGATCAATTACGCCTTCTTCGTAATTCATCATCTCTTTTGAGCCTTTAAGAGTGATATTTAGAATTGGCCCTTCTGGGGCGTTCTTACCGGCGTTGCGAAGGAACTCAGAGTGATTTTTATCTGAAAATGATATGTTGAAAGGTGTTACTTTAGACCTTGCCAATACATAAACTGCCTCTGCAAGGCTATCAATGTCAATGAATGAGTATGACAAGTTACGGAGATCTTCTTTAGGGTAAATCTTTAAAGTACTCTTGGTGATAAGTCCAAGTGTTCCCTCGGCACCAACCATAAGTTCCGTTAAGCTGTATCCGGAGCTGTTAGATGCCACATCATCGAATCCGGTGTTGATAACCCTTCCATTGGATAAAACTACCTCTAGGGATCTGATCTGTTCTTCAATACCTCCGTACTTATAGGACCCTATACCATAGCCACCCGTATTTATCCAACCGCCGACGGTTGATGATGATGCATTGCTTGGACATGTCCCCAACAAAAAACCACTCTTTAGAACAGTATCGTATAACTTATCCCACCTTACTCCTGCATCTACAGTGACTCTCTGGTTCTCCCCGTCAACATCAATCAACCGATCCATGTTATCGAAATCAATGACAATGCCACCATCCGGAACTACGCCACTGTAAATCCAGCTATCGCAGCCCATAGGAGTGATAGGCGTACCATCTCTCATGGCCTGCTTGACAATACTAGAAACTTCCTCAGTCGTTTTCGGCTTTATGATATTAGCATTACTCAAAATACAGCCCCCTTGCGCAATATGTTATATATACTACTATATAATCTCTAGCTCTTAATTTAAAATAACCTGCACATTAACATTTCGTTTTGGCATACCTCGTCATACATTATCTGGCAAGCGATGTGAAGCCATAGGTCATCATTAAATTTCCCTTTCACAAAATTAACATTTCAAAGAGTCTACTTCCACCAAGAACAGATAAAATAAGAACCTATGCCCCAAGATTAAATAAAAATGGCTTGGTATTGGCTATAAAACGTCTCTCAAATAGATCTTGTGCTTTCCGAGCGTTCCACCATAATTCCCAGCAGATATCCGTGAAACACCGTTAATATCTCGTACACTATATATCGCAGCCTTCATAGCCTCTTTTAATATGTCAGAAGACGTCGCGTTGATTACAATCTCAGGAATAGACGTGACTCCATCCGGGACTTTCGAGTCAGAGATACTTCCTTTCAGCGTAGGACAAAATATATGATTTGTAGTGGGACCTATTTCTGGGTATTTCGTCTCAGGTTTCGATCCTGCCGAACATATGTCAAAAGAAGTTATGGCGCCCTCAATATCTTTTATGGCTTCCACTGCACTATCTCCTGCCTTAAGCGCCACATCCATATCCTTGCAGAAGAACCAAACATTCCCTCCCATTATGCCTTTAGAGTAGCCAAGATACCTTTCAATCAAGAACTCTCCCATCATCAGAGGGATACTTATCATTTCCCTACCGAAATGTTTCTCTGTGGTCTCGTAACCATCTCCACAGTGCCCCACTTTATTCATAATGTCGATCTTACCTTCCGAATCTATGAGATTAAAGATCGATGTCGTTGGCGTAACAAGGATTCCCTGTCTAATCCGCTTGGCCATCTCATATTCTAAGGTTTTCACAGCGTCTTTTCGGTTGTTTACCCATATCTGTATTATTGCCCCTATGCGCCCGTCAGGAGTGTTATCCTCATCTAAGATGAACTCAATACCACCCTCCGCCTCACCAAAAACCGTGGATGGTAGCGCAGTTGCACTACTTATGGCCCCAAGCAACCTTGTCTCGTCTTTTGCGGTTACAAGAAGCCTTGTAAGAAGGCCGTCAAATGCTTCACAGTAGGTGTCGTCCACCTCTATTCCGTCTATTTCAAGCCCCATTTCTAAACAATAATGCTTTATCAGAAATTATTTGCTACTACCTTGCTTCTGTCGACCCTTACATTTGATGGAGTGAGTATCAACTTATCTTCTCCAAGTCCGGCTATGTCCCCTCTCACGTCTCCTACAAACTGTTTAAGATCTTTAATTGCACGATCTATGAGAAGTTTGTCGCCTTTCACAGAAGATATATCAATAATAATCATATTTCCATTATATATCTCATTTTTTAAGTCCGGAAGATCATTCAGGTTCGAAAGCTCTGCGATCTTAACATACATTTCAGCATCCGCATCTTCCATCCCTACTTCATACTCCCCCAGATCCAGCTCCACATAGTTACCAACGTTGACCTTCTTTGGTCTACTTCCAAAAAGCGCATCTGTGAATTTTGCCATAATCACCACTCTCACATGATTTATATTAATCTTGCGCACATCTCATATATCTTTTTCCAATGACATAGATTTCAGCGCTCTCTTTTCGGGAAGCATCCGGTGTATATCCTTTCACATACTCGAATCTTCCATTCATCTCTTTTAGAAACGAATCGTACAAGTTACCCTGGAAAACCTTTACTGCAAAGTTACCGCCTGTCTTAAGGAGCACTTCGCAAAGGTCCAGTGCAGATGATGCAAGATCAATAGATCGGGCATGATCATAGCTCCAGTTTCCGGAAAGGTTAGGAGATGCGTCACATAAAACCACATCCGCTAGTTCAATTATCCCCCTAATCTTGGAGAGCGTTATCTTTGAAGTTATGTCCCCCTTAATTGTATATACACCATCAATAGGGTCGATCTCTCTTCTATCGACACCGAGAACAACTCCGCCGGAGATATCCTTTGCCACCTGCAACCACCCTCCGGGCGCGGCCCCAAGGTCCAGTACAATATCTTTTCGCCCTATAAGTTGATATTTTGAATTCATCTGAATTAGCTTGTATGAGGATCTTGCGCGATAGCCTTCCCTTCGTGCTTTTCTATAGTAGTAGTCCTTTTGTGCTTGTTTCATCAATACCAATCTTATTTATTATCGCATTACGCAACCTTTATATTTTTTCAATTGTTCTAGGGTAAGGGGATATTGAGAAGAAAGATAGGGGTCGATGATATGGAACTGGGTACATTTGTAGATAAGTACAAGCACGCAAGGTATGGTTTTTTTGACTGGAGATGCGACTTGAATATGGCTCAAAAAATTGCATTGTCCGTAGCTTTTGCATGTTTGACAGGTCTTATGGCACAGATTAGGTTCTTTTTACCATTCACACCAGTACCGATAACAGGACAAGTCTTTGTCGTTTTGCTTGCAGGAATACTCCTGGGAAAGCGGTATGGTGGCCTAAGTCAGATTTTTTACGCAGGCATAGGCGTAGCAGGAGTTCCATGGTTTGCGGGAGCAGCAAGTGGCATCGGATACCTTACGGGAGTTACAGGTGGATACATCGTTGGATTTATCATAACGGCTTTTGTCATCGGTGAGTTTACAGACAGATATGTTGCTTCGAGAAGCCTGATTCCTCAGATGCTTCTTATGACTACCGGAATAGGAATAATATATGCCCTCGGATCTCTACAGCTTGCTTTGGTCCTAGATCTTAGTTTATCAGAAGCTATTTTGATGGGTGCTTTACCGTTTGTTCCTGTAGATATCGTTAAAGCTTTTGCTGCGGCGGCTGTTGCTTATGGTATTTTACCAAAGACTGCCTACAACGAGGAGATTGACGCTGAGAGATATCCTGGATCTTTCTAATCTAGATGAAACGGACGATACTTACAGCCATCGTCTGAAGATCAATAATCGGAACTTTTGCAGGGTCGGGCTTTATATTTAGTCTCTTCTGGAAGTCCGTTTGGTCCTGCCATGTTCCGGAATTTATAAGAGTAACACCCCTGTATTTTGACAGTCCTATTGTGTGGACATGTCCGCAGTGTATAATATCAGGTATCGTTTCTATCACGAAATGATCAGTGCTCTCCGGAGCGATAGAGACGTGAGCACCGTAGACAGGAGACAAATGCCTTCGCTTCAGCATTTCAACCATTCCAATCTCAGGTTTTTCATAGGATGCATCCGGGACTGCCGTTATGAGGTCCTCAAGAGAACGTCCGTGATATATAAGTATACGGATACCACTGATTTCAATAAGAGAAGGATTGCCGACAAATGAAACATTTTTGTTGAAGAATCTTCTGATGTCTTCAGGAAGCGCTGGTTGTGGCTCTGCTTGCCTAACAGCATCATGGTTTCCCGGGGATATGATTATACGGATCCTTTCCGGTAGTTCTGCTAAGTATTCTGCTGCCCTCTTATACTGATCATAGATATCGGTAATGGTAAGCTCATACTCCTGATTGGGGTAGATTCCTACACCGTCCACGATGTCGCCAGCAATAACCATATACCGTATATTCTCAGCAAATGCCCTCTGTTTCTCGTCCCCTACCTTCAGATTTAACCATTTTACAAAACGTTCCCAAGCCCCCTCTAAAAAGACATCACTTCCGATATGTATATCCGAGGTCAAAATGGCCGATGACGGAACCGGTGACCTATTTGGTGAATTTGTTATAGGAATATCAGGAAAAGTAATATGGTCTGCAATTATTAAACCATCACCCGTGATAAAACCAGAGATACCTATGACCTCATCTAGGATTATGTGGTTTTCAAAAATTTCTTTTCCTTTGGGTAGGAGAACTGAGCAGCTACCACTCGAATCATCCATAGTAATAATCTTGTGACCTTTTGTTGTCGTGGTAAAGTCCGAGACCATTCCGACTATACAGACGTCATTTTTACCTTGGTTACTTATACCTCGTTGCAAAGTATCAATGGGCTGAGGACTGATCCGCCTCTTTATGATTTTACTCAATCTATCATATCTATCTCTAAAATAATTGACGAACTCTTCATAATCACCCACACATGTAGAGATATCTGTAATATCTCTGAGTACCTTCACTTCTGTATCTACTTGTGGCCGAAAAGGCCTAACATGGTCGGGACTAACTACGAGTACAGAGTCATCAAGTGAGTTTATAATGCTCTCAATCATACCGATCGGTGCACCACACTGTTTTATGATCCCAATAGCATCCGGGTGAATCTGAAATCCCCCTTCTATAAACTTTTGGACGATGCTATCCGTCTCACAATTCATATCGGAAACATATTTACCTTTGAAGATATAAACCATACGGTAGGCGATATAACATGGGGGAAGGGACAAGTTCTTTGGTTGAGGTTGTAAAGGATGTTGGATCATCCATTCTTATAGTTGGCGCGATAGTACTCACGGCGTATCTCATCTCCGGAACATGGCCCGTCGTCGTTGCAGTGGAGTCTTCGAGCATGGAGCCTAACATATATCCGGGAGATCTCGTATTTCTTCAAGGACCACAAAGGACGGAGATATCAACAAATGATGATGAGAAAGGATCTTCTTTTAATAAATATGGTGATGTAATCGTATTTAATCCGGACGGAAATACCAAAAGAACACCGATTATACACAGAGCGATGTACATAATTGACGAAGGTGAAACCATGCCCAGTGGATTGAAAGCTCCTCATACCGGATATATCACAAAGGGTGACAACAACATTCACCCCGATCAAGCTGGTATGCTCGATCCTGTTAAACCGGAGTGGGTAATTGGAGTTGCACGATTAAGAATTCCCTACATAGGACATATCACGCTCTTTATGCGGGGTCTTTTCGTCTCCGAATGATGGTATTTTTTATTCACTAACATCTTCAATTTCAATAGTTATAAGTATACTTACACAAAAGTACAAGGGGCGGGTTTAACATGGGAGAAATTAGTCTAAATCCATCAATGTTCATTGGCGTAGATGGTGGAAATATAATATCTTTTGGTTCAGGTCAGCCGGATTTACCCCCTCCGAAAGAGATATATGAGATGGTACCCAAGTTTAATGGTTTCAAGTATGGCCTAATTCAGGGGAATGCAAACTTAAGAGAGACGCTCGCTACACAGTATAAAGGATCGGATGAAAATAATTTTGTTATTACAAACGGGGCCTCTGAAGCACTTGATCTCACCTTTAGGACCCTAGGGAATAGAGGTGGAAAGGTACTCGTGCACGTGCCCTATTATTATTCTTACCCCCATATCATAGAGGCAGCCGGCCTTGAACCGGTATACACAGAGACTACAGATGGTAAGATCGATATCGATGATTTTCATGAGAAGGTAAATGATTGCAAAGCGGTTCTGATAAATTCTCCCGGGAATCCAACCGGAAGGATACAGGATATTGATACGCTCAAGGAGATCGAGAAGGTAACAGAGGATTTGGGAATTGTTCTGATCTCGGACGAGGTATACAAGGATCTGATTTATGAGAGAGAAAATTATCTTCTTAAGGGACCTCATGTGATCACTGTAAACTCATTTTCAAAAACATATGCAATGTGCGGTTTCAGGGTGGGATTTCTCTACTCTAATGACAGGTCGATCGTGGATAACGTCATCGGACTTAAGACTCACACTTCAATGAATACGAACATCCTTGCTCAGGAGATGGCATATACCGCAGCAAACGTCCCAAGAGACTATGTAGATGAGCAGCTGAAGGTATGGAGAGAGAGGCGTGATCTGATCTGCGAGGGTTTAGATGATCTCGGGCTCGATTTCTGGAAGCCCGAAGGTGCTTTCTATGTTCTTCCGAAAGTGAAAGACCCCACAAAGGCAGTATGGAATCTCTTCAAGAGATACGACGTGATAACCTATCTTGGAGATTGGTTCGGCGCCCCTAACAGGATACGCCTGAGCTATGCCCTTAATGTCGATAAGATCGAGGAAGGATTGAGTAGGATAAAGAGATATCTCGATGAATGATGACAAAGTAAGTCTTTTTAGTGCTAGATAGAGGATTCAACGTGTCTGAAGAAAATAATGGTATTTTTGAGGCAATATTTAATCCAAAATCGGTAGCTGTTGTTGGAGCAAGTTCAAATGTGAGAAAAGGCGGTCACAGAAGATTTGTTGCCATACTTGAAAACTATAAAGGGGAACTTTATCCTGTAAACCCAAAAGAGGACGAAGTTGCCGGAAAAAAGGCGTACGCAAGTGTTTTAGACATTCCTGATGATCTAGACCAGGTCATTATCTCAATCCCCTCAAGTGGAGTTTCCGAAGTTATGGAAGAGTGTGTGAAGAAAGGTGTAAAGATTGTTACTGTCTTCACTTCAGGTTTCAGCGAATCTGGCAAGGAAGGGGGGCTTCTTGAAAGAGAGATCGTAAGTATCGCCCACAGAGGAGATACACGCGTTGTCGGTCCCAACTGTATCGGCGTCTATTGCCCATATAGCGGATTATCCTTCTACCCTACACTTCCCAAAGAGGAAGGCGATATTGCTTTTGTATCCCAGAGTGGTGGTCTTGCAATGGCATTTGTTCAGACCGGATCGCTTTACAATCTTGGTTACAGTAGAGTGATCAGCTTCGGGAATGCTGCCGACCTCGACTGCACGGATTATTTCGAATACCTAATAGAGGATCCCAAGACCGAGATCGTGGGGGCCTACTTGGAGGGAGTAAAGGATGGAAGAAGGTTCACAGAAGTTATAAGAAAACTTGCAAGAAGGAAGCCTCTCATTATCTGGAAGGTAGGTAGAACCGAAGTTGGTGCAAGGGCGATATCCTCTCACACAGGATCTCTTGCTGGTGAAGATCGCATCTGGGAAAGTCTCTTCAAACAGCAGGGTGTGGTCAGGGTAGGTAGCTTCGATGAGATGATCGATACAGTTACACTCTTCAAGTTTGCACCCTCTGTTGGCCCAAGGATAGCAATAATTACCATAGGTGGAGGTGCAGGTGTTGCAACTGCTGATATCTGTGCAAGTATGGGGCTTGAGTTGGCAACATTCAGTTCACATACATCCGAAGAATTAAGAAAGGTTGTTCCTGCGGCCGGAACTAGCGTAAAAAACCCGGTCGATCTTGCAGCAACAGCACTTAACCCTTCTGCGATGAGAAGGGTGATGGAGTTGATCTCGGAAGACGAATCTGTAGATACAATTATGACTCTTGGGCTTCCAGATGCGACGATGAGTCTTTTTGTGAGGGAGTTGAAGCGCTTCAAAGGAGGTAAACCGCTAATTGTAATAGCGCCGATATCATCCGAGTCTAGCATAAAGGCCCACAAGACGATCTCAAAGGGGAATATACCGGTCTATTCGAGCGAGGAGAGGGCGGCAAAGGCGATTTCTAATGTTGTCTGGTACAACACAAGATTCAATAGTAGATAATTCTCATTTGTGAATAGAATTTTTTAGATCAGACCCACATCACGTCCAGATCATGTGGCAAAAGTATAGGTTTGAAGATCTCACCAGCTTTCTCTATCTCCTTATCAGGATCTACCCTACGAAATATATGAACCAATGCAACCATCTTTGAATTCGAAGATCTTGCAAGTTTTGCTGCATTGAGTATAGAAGAATGGCCAGGCACCCCTTCAAGATACGCTTCACATATCAGTAAATCTGATTCTTGTGAGAGGTCAGTCAATCCGTCACTGTGGGCACCATCACTTGTATAAGTTATCTTCTTATCGTTTATTATGGATGATGCATATGAGTCCACCGAATGAACAGTCCTAACAAAAGAGAATTCATACCCTTTGAAGCTCTTAATCTCGTCTTCAATTATCTCTTCAGTATTGATCTCGAATTTAAAGTCGTCCAGCGATTTTTTGTACGATAGGTCAAGAAGAATATCGATGTACTTATTTATACCCTCGGGGGCAAATATCTTAAGGTCCTTTGTCCTTCGTTCTTCCCTTGATGCGAGGAAAAATGCAGGCAATCCGAATGTGTGGTCGGCGTGAAGGTGGCTGATATATATGAGTTCGATCTTGGAAAGATTTAGTCCGATTCTCCTTAACTGTGTCACTGCATGATTACCGCAGTCTAGCAGAATCTTGTCGTCTATAAGTATTGATGTGTTGGCCCTTTTACCAAATGCTTCTCCCGTACCTAAAAATACTACCTTCATTTGATTTTCCCCCTCACCACATGCAGATTATAGATTCTCTTTCTGATAGACCCCGTCATATCCATCTTCTACCGGAGCCGATCTAAGAAAGATCAGTTGAAGGATACGTGCACCCTTTTTTAGATGTACTCCATCACTATTTTTTACGATTAAGAGGCTCTCACTTCTACCCTCATACCCTGCGTCCCAGATCGCCGAATCAACGGTGCACCCACTCCGAAGCAGGGAGGATCTTGGCCTACCTATCGCACACATATCCTTTGGAATACTAACCACTTCATTGAATATAACTTTATAGCACCCAGGAGTAAGAAAGATCCAGCCATCATCCCCAAAATTAAGTACCTTACAATCCGGTATCTTCCTCTCGGAGTTATCAAAGGCGATTCTACCAGAACCACAAAAACGTTCAATACGCAAAAGACTCAGGTCTATTCCATTCACTTGTATCTGTTTTTCGGGTTCAATCATCCCACTTACAAGTCCTTTCTCAACTTCAGTTATCAGTTCGTCCTTTGATAAAACAGATCCCATCCTCATTACCTCACAAGCATTTACAAATAGGAAAGGGTATGTAACAGATAAGGTTTTTCAAAGAGACTATGCAGGATCTTCATGGGAAATATTATCATTTGAGACAACACTTACCTAAAATATGACAGAACTGAAACTCCATTCATTTGTTATCCTTGTGAAAGATATCGGCGTCTCGAAGAGATTTTACCAGGGGATACTCTCCCAAGAAGTTGAGATGGACTTCGGAAAAAATATAGGTTTTAAAAGCGGACTTGCGTTATGGGAGAAGGGGTACGCACAGAACATAATTTTTGGCTCAAATGTATCATCAAGTGATGATAATCGCAACTTAGAGGTATATTTTGAGACAGATAACCTACCCGAGATCTATGACAAGGTTACGGAAAATAAGGTAGAAGTGATTCACGATATCAGAGAACAGCCATGGGGCCAGAGGGTATTTCGCATCTTTGATCCGGACGGATTCATAATTGAGATCGCCGAGTCGATGATGGATGTGGTAAGACGCCTAATAGGCGATGGTATTTCAAAGGAAGCAGTATCAGAGAAGACGATGATGCCCCAAGAAGCCATAGAAGCGATTCTCAAGTCCTGATTGCCCCAAGTCGAAAATAAATGAAAGACAATGATGAATAATTAAAGATGGGACCAGTTTCAGATCTCTATACCAAAAAAATTCCGAATTTGAATCTCTGATATAATTCAATGAGCGTAAACTTATTAAATGAAGAAGTTGATTAATAGTGTACGGTTTCCATTAGATTAGACCCGTTTGATCAGTCTGATTCGATGAATTTGCAGTACTATGATCTGGTAGATGCGTTACAAGCATTTCATCCGATCCCGAAAATGTTCGGTGATATTTGATCAGGGTAAAATCTAGAAAATTTGACGAAATGGAGTTATTAAATGTCTATGGTATTTGCGACCGAGATGGTAGAGATGAAAGTGCTCAGTACTGAAGGAGATAACATGGGTACTCTGAGCAATTTGGTCATTGACCAGAAGTCCGGTGACGTGGTCGATATGATCATAAAACTGGACTTGAATGCCGATAGAGCGGGATTACAAGTGACAGAGAACGGACTCGCGTTATTGCCCTTTGAGTCTATCAGAGCGATAAAGGATTACATTGTTGTTGACAGGAATAGAGGTTAAGTGCAGGAGAATGTTGCTGAGATGGACATCACGATCGATAAGAGTCTGAAAGACCTTAACGATAATAATTTGGAGAGGATAGCAAGCCTATGGGATTTGGAATCAGCTGATGTCCTAAAAGAGGGTAATTTTGCAGATCTCTCCGAGAAGATGAGGGATTCGAAGAGTTTACGCAGAGTTCTCGATAAACTTACACCAAGGGACCTACAGATCCTTGGTATATTTGCCCAGAAAGGATGGGTCATGGAATGTAATGATCTTTACGACCATGGCATATATGAAGAGGAGCTCGGAAATCTTCCCGCTTATAACTGGCAGAAGCCAAGAGGTCTTGCCGGTAGTGCACTTATTATCAAGATAAAGAAGTTTGGCACTCATGGCCCTACAGTCTTTATGGTACCAGTTGAGCTTAGGGAGGCAATAGTCACTATATTCTCGGAAAGTTCAAAAGATATGGAGTTTAAGGATTCAATAAGTGAGAATAAGAGCTTTAATAGTCTTTTGAGTGAAATGTTTATGTATTTATCATTTATATCTGGAGAAAGGCCTTCATTGACGAAAAATCTTCATCAAATACCAAAAAGATCATTGGAAAAGTTGAATATAGATGATACTAGGCTTTCGTTTATACAAGAGATCAGTGAAGATTTAGGTTTAATAAAGAAAGGATATAACTCAATAGAAGACGAATATACAATTAGAACAACTAGTAAGGCAGAAGAGTTCATAGCAATGGAAGAGGAAGATAAAGTTGAGGAGATATTCAACTTTCTCTTGATGAAATCGGATGCAAATGATCTTATAATTGTAAACGGCTTGAAAAAACTTGAATTTGGCACTTGGTATGACATGGATTTATTCTTCAAGAATCTTAAGAGTGGGCTCTTTGTTGACGATAAAATAGACAGATGGCGCAGGTTCAGCAAACCTAAGATCAAACTATTCCTTGAGCGCCTCAGGATGCTTGATATGGTCGCTATCGGGTATAATAAAGATAAAATTGCCTTCAGTGTAACCCCTATTGGTGCTCACGTACTAGGTATCAAGAAGTTAGAGGGTATGGCAATCGAGAATAAGTTCATCGTTCAACCAAATTTTGAGGTGACTGTCTTTCCTGAGACAAAACACGGAACGTTGTTTTACTTGAGTAAGTTCTCCGAAGTGAAGAGCCATGATAAGGTAGCGATCTATCAGATCACAAAGGTCTCAGTCCTAGGGGCCCTTGACAATAGTCTTAAGATCGAAGAAATTATTGACTTTCTCAACGAGAACTCACAAAATGAGATACCACAAAATGTGATATACTCACTGAGGAGTTGGGGTTCTAATTATGGAGGGGTGAAGTTATTCCGCGGCACTTTCTTTGAAGCTGACAGAGGACTTACCGATCAGATTAAAAAGAGAATTGAGCCCCAGGTGATAAAAGAAGTTACGCCATCAATAACGATAATCGAAAATGAAGATGTTGTAAAAAACCTCATAAAGATACATGATGAGACTTTTCTTGAGATTGATGATCCGGTGCAGGCAAAGGTAGTCGAGAAGGTGATAGAACAGTATATACTGAACAAACCATCCCCTAATGTAATTGTCATCAGAAAGGAGTCTCTGAAGAACGTTATCCAGGCCCTGAAGAAGAGCGAGATCTACCCAAAGAACTTGATTAAATGAACTTAAGACGGGATTTGAAATGACGCATCTTCATCCGCCACCGGCAGGGGGAAGAAGTGCTATCTCATCTCCGTCTTTGAGAATGGCATCCACACCCCCAAGTAGACTCGACAACCTACCATTTATCAAGACAAACATGTACTTTGTTATCTCTTCCCCATCAAAGAGAATCTCAGGTAGGTTGTAAGAGTCGCGAAGCAGGATGAGAAGATCTTTTAGTGAAGGATCGTCGCTGAATTCAAGATCGAATTCCTCTTCACCCATGGCATCTTTGATAGAGGTGAATGTCAACACTTTCAAACTTGTCAATCCTTATCTACCTCTTATGAGCTTTTTTGATCTATGCCAGTTTCCCAAGAATCTGTTCTGCAAAAGTTGCGGCGTTTTTAACGTCGCTATCATCGGGATGTCCCGTCGCCTCTTTTCCGACATCAAGTAGTTTTTGTGGCAACACCTTTTTTATCTTCTCGGAGTGGACCCCAAGACAGTCAAATGCCCCCAGGATCTCACCGTTCTTCTTTCCAATAAGCTTCTCTGATTTCTTCTTTGCACTGATCCACATATCTTCAGGAGGCATCCCGTGTGTGAAAAAGAGGGCTGTCTTCATCCCCTCTGGAATCGTCTCAAGGAAGCTCTTTACCGGTTTGGGAATCCCGTTTGCATTAACAGGAGAGCCTATAAATGCAAGATCGTAGTTGTCAAGGTCTGAAGGAAATGAGTCCTTCTCTATCTTAAATAATGTCGCATCTCCGGCCCCCACAGAGCTTTCGATCCCTTTTGCTATCTTCTCGGTGTTTCCACTCTCGGAAAAATATGTTATCAGAACCTTCATATATTTCACCTATGTTTTTTGAGCGATTATAAACTATTCTCAGATTGTTCTTAATTAATATTTAAGTCTTATTCTTCAATAGCGAGTGTTCATTTGTGGATCAAAGGAGATTATCGTACCTGTCAGACAATGATAATGCCCGCATATCCAACCACCTCACGCATGCTCGTATCGACATCTCCTGAAGTGGCATATTTTATTAGCATACCCTTCTTTGCATCCAGCATTATTGATGCGTATAACGTAGCAGCAATTGGCCCAACCCCGCATACCGTAGCGTTGCGATTGTAGACTCTCGTATAGAATTTGGAGACATTCAAATCCAGAATCGGCTCAATTACATAAGAATCGATCTCCCTTGCAACTTCGTCGAGCATATAATGTGTAAAGTCAGAGGATGCCAGTATTACAATTTTTTTATTTAGTTTCTTAACGGTTTCGGCTACATCTTTTCCGACCTCTTTTGAGGTCTCTTCATCCTGTAATCCCAGGCTTATTGGAACGATCTTGAATTCATCGAATAAATACTGAAGGAAGGGCAATTGAACCTCTATCGAATGCTCATAACTGTGAGCGATCTCATCTGTATCAATAATTGACTTTGGAAGCTCTTCAATGAACTCGTGATCTACCTCCACCGCTCCAAGTGGTGTGGCCCAAGTATCTTTTGAAACTGCAATCATTGAACCCCCTCCCCTATGACTGGGTCCGATTATAACGTATGTGTCTGCATCAGGGAGTTTCGAATATACATGGGCGGCGACATTGCCCGAATAGATATGGCCAGCGTGTGGAACAACCGCGGCTATGACATCTTTCTCGCTCTTTTCAACATCCGAAAAACAACCTTTCAAATCCCTGCGTAAATCGCTATCATTACCGGAATAGAACTGTCCGGCAAATGCGGGTCTTCTCAATATTCTCACCTCTAATTGTTTAGCTTTGAGCTGAGGTTAGTATATTGTCCCCACATAATAAAGTTACCCCTAAAAGTTATGACTAAACCCAAAGTTATACATAACCTAAAATCCTATTATTGGTCAAGGGAGACAGAGCGAGGGGGTAATGGAGTCAGAATCAAGAATAGCGATTATGAACTGCAAGGGGTGCGGTTCTTGTGATAACTTCTGTCCCAATGATGCAATAAAGAAGATTAACAACAAAGCCGTTATAGAATATGACAAATGTGATTCCTGTCTCAAATGCGTAGAGGTCTGTACAAATAAGTCAATTGTGGTTATAGATTGATCAGTTGAACTATGACATATTGGTGGTGTGTATGGTTTCAAAGGTTCTGATAAGTGTATCAGACAAGGAAGATATTGCAAGGTTTGCAGAAGGTTTGGACTCCCTTGGTATTGAGATACTTGCAACCGAAGGTACTGCAAATGCATTGATGTCAGAAGGGATACCAGTAACAAAAATTGAGGACATTACAGGATTTGGAAATAGACTTGACGGCAAGATAAAGACCCTTCATCCCTCAATTCATGAGATGATAATGACAGGCGATATAGGAATCGTAGTAGTGAATCTGATCCCACTAGAAAATTCCGAAACAACACTTGAGATGATTGATGTCGGAGGGGTCGCTCTATTAAAATCAGGGATAAAAAGCGTAAACGACGTATGTGTTGTTGTGAACTATGAGAGGTACGAAGAAATCCTTGATGAACTAAAAAGTGAGGGTATTCTAAGAAAAACCCGATTTGAGATGGCAATTGAAGCTTGTGAATACATAATATCATACGAAAATGAGGTGAAAAAGATAATTAAAAGTAATATGAGATTATAATAGCACGGAGGTGTGAAAAAATTGAAGATTTGTATTCCATCAATGGGTAACAAGGGGATTGATGAGATAGTAAATGAACATTTTGGGACAGCAGGATCATATACAGTAATTGATACCATAACAGGGGATGTGAAAACCCTTCGTGTAAAACGAGAATTTTCCGAGAAGGCACTAAGCACCGTTGATATGTTACTGGACGAGGGTGTTGATGTAGTCCTATGCGGAGGACTCAGTTTCGGAGGTATCGGATTACCCGCCCTAAATAAACTTGAAGATCTTGGTATAAAGGTCTACGTTGGTGCAATCGGAACAGTAAGAGATGCATTACACTCATTCCAGGCCAACACCCTCGATAGAGCAACCGATGTCAATACATGCTCTGAATGTAATCAAAAACAATAGATTTAATCTTTTTTTCTAAACCTTACAGGGATGTGATATTCGATCTCTGAATCCTTATTATCAAGCCCGAAGAATCGTTTTTCATTGTAGGCTTCAATGAAATATGGATATGCTTCTTCATATTCTTTTGAGGCCAACAGCCACTCACCCCATATGAAATCCCCTCCCCTAAACATTCCCGCTCCCTTGAAGGTGAATACTGCATACATAGTTACAGGAAATGCTTTTCCGACGAAATCGATAGGCATTTCAGATAGCCCATTTACTTCAATTCCCACAAATATATAATACTTCTTTGTATCATTATAGTCTTCCGGCTGTATGTGAATTTCATATGTAGTTTCATTATCTAGCCTGATCTTATCGATAGCATCCTTGTTCTTTTCAAGTAGGGCACCGAACCTCTGCCAAAGCAATCCTATCTCATTTTTTACACTCCATTCGGAAGGTGAATGGAGTGTAAAAAAT
>JAXHTN010000050.1:0-10942 GCA_034190145.1 Halobacteriota archaeon
GAACCGGGTTTTCAGGTACCCGCACTGGGCAGGATTCAGCGATCGTACTAATCTTTACAGACTTGCGATCGCCTATGTTGTTATTAGACAGTTAGAGCTCCCTTGTCACTGCGATCTGCTCTCCTCAGAGCAGACACTCCTTATCCCGAAGTTACGGAGCTAATTTGCCGATTTCCCTTAGCTAGATTACATCCGACACGCCTTAGCCTTCTCAGCTTAGGGGCACCTGTGTCAGATCTCGGTACGAACATTCAGCCCCTTTTTCACGGGCTCCTGGGATTGATCAACTTTAGTCATTACACTTTCATCCGCTTCTCGCCATTACGGCACTCCACAGATTTATATGATTGAACGGCGCGACGACACCGCTTGATCTACCCGGAAGCGTCAGGTTGCTTACGCAATATGGCTGATGGTACAGGAATATTAACCTGTTTCCCTTTTGACATGCTCTAGTTAAGACATATCTTAGGATCGACTAACCCTCGGCTGACGAACATTGCCGAGGAAACCTAGCCCCTTCGGCGGTTGGGATTCTAACCCAACTATGCTGCTACTATTACCAGGATTTTCGTTTCCATTCGGTCCACACGACTTCACAGCCATGCTTCTACCCAAACACAACGCCTTCCTACTGAATCTTCTTTCGAAGTCCCGAGGTATCGGTGGTCAGCTTTAGCCCCGTCCATTTTCGGGGCCTCAAACCTCGACTGGTGAGCTGTTACGCACTCTTTAAAGGTTAGCTGCTTCTAAGCTCACCTCCCAGTTGTCTATGGCTTGGGACTCCCTTTAGTGTTGACACTTAGCTGACACTGAGGGACCTTAGCCTCGGTCCGGGTTGTCTCCCTTACGGACTGGAAGCTTACCCCCCAGCCCGGACTCTGACCTTCTACGACGACAGCGATTTCGGAGTTTGACAGAGGGGCGAGGAGTTTCCCCCCCGGATCCCGCAATCAGTAGCTCTACCTCGCTGACTATCTCTGGTCAGGTCATGCTGCGACATGTTTCGGAAGGAACCAGCTATTTCCAGGCTCGATTGGACTTTCACCCCTAGACACAGGTCACGCGAATGATTTGCACATCAAAACCGCTAACGGTCCTCGACGCAGCTTTCGCCACGCTTCAACCTGCCCACGCCTAGATCGCCTGGCTTCGGGTCGTACCCTAATGACTCCACGCACTTTAATACGCTGCACCTCACCGGAGTTGCGTGCTTATTGGTTTCCCTACGGCTATCTTCCTACGAAGTTAACCTCGCCACTAGAATACACTCCCTGGCCCGTTCTTCAAAACGTAAGATACGACTCTGATCACCATCTCTTGTACTGATCCCTCGCGAGATTTTCCTTCGAGTTGTTTCATTTCTTTAAAGCCATATCGCACCATCACCATCTGATTTCAGGCCCTTTGCACCTCCCTTTTTAGGGTACTTTTCAGCTTTCCCTCACGGTACTATTGCGCTATCGGTCTCAAAACGTATTTAGTCTTGGAAGTTGGTGCCTCCCAAATTCCTGCGGGATATCCAACCCACAGTACTCAAGTATGAACCAGAACCCTTCGACTTACATCTACGTGACTATCACACTCTTTGGTGTCCCTTTCCAGGGAACTTCGACTTCGTCGGGTGGGGTCCGAAAGGAACCACTTATAACACCACATTCCCCTCTCCTTTCAGAAAGGGGTTCGGTTTGGACTTTACCGCTTTCACTCGCGATTACTCACGGCATCTCTTTTGATTTCTTTTCCTGCCCCTACTAAGATGTTTCAATCCGGGGCGTTCCCAATCCAGAAGACTGGATCGATGCTTACGCATCAGGAGGTCCTATTAGGAAATCCTCGGTTCTTAGAATCCTTGCGTCTCCCCGAGGCTTATCGCAGCTTGGTACGTCCTTCTTCAGCGTTTGAGCCAAGCCATCCATCAAATGGCATAATTACCAGCATTTACTTCACTAAATCCAGTTAGCGTCTGAGTCGCAAAACGTATACACGGTCTCTATATATCGTATGATATAATTGACCCTTCCTTGACACTCCTCCAAAGTATCAAGTGCATCATATGGACTCGCTGGGATTTGAACCCAGGGCCTTCGCCTCGCAAAGGCGACGCTCTTCCAGCTGAGCTACGAGCCCTTCCGAATCCCAACGCGATTGATCCAACAAGAAGCTGGATACGTCCGACCTCACGATGAGTCCGAACTTTCTTGGTCAAACTTTTATTTGAAAGTTTGTAATTAAATCCTAGCAATTTATCGACTTCGATCGGTATTTTTTAATTAGGAGGTGATCCAGCCGCAGATTCCCCTACGGCTACCTTGTTACGACTTAACCCCCCTTGCAAAACCCACATTCGAATATGACAATCAATCACACCCTCACATGGACCTCACTCGGGTGGTTTGACGGGCGGTGTGTGCAAGGAGCAGGGACGTATTCACCGCGCTATTTTGAAACGCGATTACTACGGATTCCAGCTTCATGAGGACGAGTTTCAGCCCTCAATCCGAACTACGATCGGGTTTAGGAGATTGCCTTCCCCTTTCGGGGTTGATACCCATTGTCCCGATCATTGTATGCCGCGTGTAGCCCGAGAGATTCGGGGCATACTGACCTACCGTTGCCCGCTCCTTCCTCTGGTTTAGCACCAGCGGTCTCCACAGTGTGCCCATCTCCCCGAAGGGAATGCTGGTAACTGTGGATGCGGGTCTCGCTCGTTGCCTGACTTAACAGGATGCTTCACAGTACGAACTGACGACGGCCATGCACCACCTCTCAGCGAATCAGGTAAGGTCTTCAGCCTGACCTTCATATTGCTGTCGCTCCCGGTGAGTTTTCCGGCGTTTAATCCAATTAAACCGCAGCATCCACCCGTTGTAGTGCTCCCCCGCCAATTCCTTTAAGTTTCAGCCTTGCGACCGTACTTCCCAGGTGGTGAGCTTCACGGCTTCCCTAAGGCACCAGGTACGGACATACCGTAGCTGACACCTAGCTCACATCGTTTACGGCTAGGACTACCCGGGTATCTAATCCGGTTCGTGCCCCTAGCTTTCGTCCCTCACCGTCGGACCCGTTCTGGTTAGACGCCTTCGCCACCGGCGGTCCCTCAGGGATTACAGGATTTCACTCCTACCCCTGAAGTACCTCTAACCTCTCCCGGTCCCAAGCCTAACAGTTTCCTTCAGAAGCCCGACAGTTGAGCTGCTAGATTTCCCAAAGGACTTGCTAAGCCGGCTACGGACCCTTTAGACCCAATAAAAGCGGCCACCACTTGAGCCGCCGGTGTTACCGCGGCGGCTGGCACCGGTCTTGCCCGGCTCTTGCTAGCAGATGCTTTTTAGGCATCTGGACAGTCAATGCAGTGCATTGACACTCGAAGTTCCCTTATCACACTTTCGTGCAGTGTAAAGTTTTCGCGCCTGCTGCGCCCCGTAGGCCCTGGATTCATGTCTCAGAATCCATCTCCGGGCTCTTGCTCTCACAACCCGTACCGATTATCGGCTTGTCGGGACGTTACCCCGGCAACAACCTAATCGGCCGCAGATCCATCCTTAGGCGTCGGAACTTTGAACCATTACGCATTCCAGCAATAATGATCTATCCGGTATTAGTCCCAATTTCTCGGGGTTATCTCGGTCCTAAGGGCAGGTTATCCACGTGTTACTGAGCAGTACGCCGGGCAATTGATCCGAAGATCAATACCCTAGACTTGCATGGCTTAATCGAACTCCGATAGCAGTGGCCTCTGGCAGGATCAACCAGTGTTGATTTTCTGCATGCACAATTGATGAAACACTACCAATCGAAATAGCCGAATTGCTAGGACTTATGTCAGACATGAAATTCTTTCTTGTCTCCATCAGTTTTATCGTGGTTATGAAAAGGCGCTCCCCGTGAAATTGGAGATTCTCCAACTTGGGTTCACGCCGATAGGAATTGCCACGACCTTTTTATTCCTTAGAAACTTATAAACATATCCAGTGCACATGTGGCACTTGATATTCATTATAATGCACGTCGCACACTAGTGCTTGGCACAACCTAACTGTAACTTAGAAGGTATTAAGATTTGCGGTTTGGCAACCATTCACGGTTTCACTTTTTTAACCCTTGAATGCGTATGAAACTTTGGAAAAAGCTTATTGTTATCCTCTTCTGAGTAGCGCTGTTTAATTAGCTCTCTTATCTCGTATTCGTACTCTGGACCTAAGGTAAAACAGCCTTCTACCTCTTCAATTTCAAAGTACCTATCCACCAGATTGTCAAGAGTCTTCCGCCCGAATCCACCCAGAGGTTGGATGTACTCAACATGGTATCTATCTTCAACACTTCTAATTTCTCCCAGAGACAGGATCGGAGTCTTATCCTCCCTTCTACACCCGTCGGCGATCATCTCAGAATCAGGTAACATCGCAATGTTTTCTAATGCATTTTTATGAATTTTAGATATTCCACCTCTTGCATGCCCGTCAATTATCATTTCATCCACAGCATTTTCTATAAATGACCGATCAAGGTTTACAACCCTAAAGGGATATCCCAACAGACCTGCAACCTCTTCTGCTATCTTCCAGTTGTCAAGGATACCAAACGTACATGCCACAAGCTCAACATTAAAATAATTTGAAAGCATCAATGCCGCAAGAGAGCTATCCCTCCCACCGCTGAAAAGGACTCTAACATTACGCATCTTTTATCTTCTTTGAATCTTGATATCTCTCTTCTTTGGTGTCAGCTGGGCAAGTATTGTCTTGAGTTGCTCATCATCAAGGGCCGCTCTTAACCTACCCGATTGTGCAAGAGAGATTAATTGGGCCTCAACCTGCTCTACAAACTCTGGTTTTGCCATGCGTAAGCTATTCAGTCTCTCTCTTGCCTCAGGGGTTAGTATTTGCCTCATAGCATCCTTTTTTTGGGCTTCGAACTCTTTTCTTGCTTCATCCTCTCTTGATGCTTGCCCCTGCGCCTGCGCCATTTCCTCCATTCTCTTCCTTCTCAATGCTTCTAATTCATCTTCAGACATCAGAGTATTCCATTATATTCCGTCAGTATTATCTTTTTCTATTGACGGGAGATGTGTGAAGACAAAGAGTTAATTTTAGGTTTAAAAGATGAAATTCTGTTATGTGTTCCGGACAATTTTCGTAATCGATTTACATGATGGGAATGTTGTACGCGCTCTTAAGGGGGATCGGGAGAAGTACAAGCAGATCCATCACTTCAGTAGACTTGTGAATACATCCGAACCTGGAGCGATAATAGATACATTGCAGCCCGATGAAGTATATATTGCAGATTTGAATCGGCTTTTAAGAGATGGGGACAATAGAGATATCATTGAAAAAATATCGAAATCTTGCAAGGTAATGCTTGATTGGGGTGTTGAGTGTATTGAGGACTTAATAAACGCGCCTAAGCTGATTGAAGGTAATATAATATTTGGAACGGAGACCTCTTCTATCGACTTGATTGAGCGTGCATCGGAATATGGAATTACTGTTAGCCTCGACATCAAAGATGGTAATCTTATTTCACAAAGCAAAAGACATGACTGCTCACCAATTGATTTTGTAAAGAGGTTGAATGAGGTTGATCTTGTTGATCTGATAATACTAAACATGAGTTCAATCGGAACCAGGGATGGAATAGACATCGAATTTCTCAAGAAGATACGAGAAGCGTCAAAACACAACCTCATATTGGGTGGGGGAATTAAGGAAGCTGGTGAACTTAAAGAGCTGGAAAATATCGGATTTTCCGGAGCCTTAGTTGCAACTGCAATTCATGATAAATCGATACCTTTAGAGATTTTACGGAGGAACTGAGATTGGTTAAGAGAGTACTTGCACTTGGTGGAGATGGTATTGGACCTGAAGTCATTGATGCTACCGTCTATATACTAGAAGGGATGGGGATTTCATCTCTTGAAATTGTGAGGGAATTTGTCGGAGAAGAGGCGATTAAAGAGGATAAACCTGCTTTTTCCGAAGAGGTAAGAGAACAGATAGACGGGAGTGATGCCGTCATCTTCGGGGCGACCGGCGGAACAGCATCCCCATGTCTACACTATCTCCGGTGGGGGCTCGACAACTTCGCAAATGTCAGACCGGTCAAATACTATGAAGGGGTAAGAACTCCTCTAAAAGATCCGGAAGGTATAGATTTTGTCTTCGTAAGAGAGAACCTAGAAGGTATGTACGCATGCATGGGTAGAGAAGGTAAGATCGAAGATCTCCTCAATGTAGGGTTGATTAGTGAGGGGGAATTCGATAAGTACGGTCGAAATGCGTTTTATGGTGCGAGAGTGATATCCGAGAGGGGATCAGAGAGAGTCGGAAGATTTGCCTGTGAACTGGCGATGAAGAGAAAGAGATGTGGTGGCAAGGGAAAACTTACGATTATTCATAAAGCAAACGTCCTTAAGCTGCAAGACGGTCTCTTCAGGGATACAATTTATCGGGTGGTAGAGGAAGAGTTTTCCGAACTGGAAGTAGATGACTATTATGTGGACAACATGGCGCGAATGTTGATCAGATACCCAAAGGAGTTCGACGTAGTTGTGATACCCAATATGATGGGTGACATACTCACGGATCTATCCGCTGAGCTTGTTGGAGGTCTAGGGATATCATCTTCAGGCCTCTTTGGTGGGAGGGTTCCTTACTTTGAACCTATCCACGGTTCCGCACCAAAATACGCAGGCTCCGGAGTAGCAAATCCAATTGCAACGATACTTTCATCGGTTATGATGCTTGAGTACCTTGGATTTGAGAAAGAAGCAGAATGCCTAGATGACGCCGTTGCTTCCCTGATCTTAGGGGCAACAGATCCTGAAGAGAATTGGAGATTTCTCCCTAGAGATCTGGTCTCAGAGCAGGTGAGAATAGAATGTGGGTATGCAGAGACGATGCAAGTTGCTGAGGAGATATTAAAAGAGTGTAAGTGACCATGGAAAAAGTATCCTTTGAAAGTGACGGAGTGGTGCTTGAAGGTTGTTTTTGCGCACCGCAAGGTGGATCTGAAGAAGGAATTAAAACTATTTGTGTGGCCCACGGACTCCCCTTCGAGCCGAAACCGATAGAGGAGAAAGGATATCCGGATCTTGCAAACATGTTATGTAAAAATGGATATTCATCCCTAGTATTCAATTTCAGGGGTACAAGTAATTTTGGAGGAGAATTTGGCTTTCTCGAATGGGCAGAAGACTTATCTAATGCTATAAGCTACCTCCTTGGGAAAAAGAATGTTGATCCTCGCAGATTGATCGTACTCGGCTTTAGTGCCGGAGCAATGGTATCTTGCTTCCAAGCGGCCCGTGACGATAGAATTAAAGGAGTCATCCTCTGTTGTTGCCCGGACAGAATTGATAAGAATGTTTTCAGGGCCTCGCTAGATATGGGAAAGAAAACAGGTACCATAAAGTTTAGTGATATAGAACATGTTATTACTGGGATGGATAAAGTGGATCCAAAATATTGGATTCAAAGAATCAGTATTCCACTACTTCTTGTTCATGGAAGAAAAGACCCTATTGCGAGTATTGATGGTGCAAAGACGTTATTTAAGCTTTCAAATACTCAAAAAACAATAAAAATCATAGAAGAAGAAGGTCACCAGCTTAGACAGAATGAAGATGCAATGAATTATGTTTTTGAATGGATTAAAGCTTTTTAAACTGTTTTCAAAGAATAATAACGATATTTATGAGATGTTAAAATCATAATCACCAAAATGTTTATATAAGATAACATCGCAGAATATACTCTATATCAACTCTATATAGGGTTAACTTAGGGTTAAAATGCCGAGAAAGAACCAGATCAGTGTGAGACTTGACGAGGTCCATCTTGAGATCATCGATGGGCTGCAACCCCACTTCGGGAACAGTCGCCCTGAAGTCATCAGGAATCTGATAGTTGACTGGATCACATATAATATTGGCAGCGAAAATATAGAGAAGCTCCAGGATATAGGGGCAATAAAATTAAAAAAATCCAAATCGGAGTAATAAGGTAGGATACTTTGAGGGGGTGGATAATAAATGCAATCAATAGTTGAAAATGCAATGAAATATTCAGAAGAAGAGAGACAGAAGAGAGAAAACGCTGAATTTGAACTGGGGCTTGAGGAATTCGGACAACCTAGGATTGTAATTGTAGGGTGTGGTGGAGCGGGGAACAATACTATAAACCGCTTGAGTCATGTTGGTGTAGAAGGGGCAGATACAATAGCTGTTAATACTGATAAACAACATCTGGATGTTATAAGCGCAGATAAGAAGATATTGGTTGGAAAATCACTTACCAAGGGACTTGGTGCCGGTGGTTTCCCTGAAGTCGGTAAGAGAGCAGCCGAACTTGCCAGAGGGACTCTTGAAGATGTTTTGAAAGATGCCGATCTTGTCTTTGTTACGGCTGGGATGGGTGGTGGAACCGGTACAGGAGCCGCACCGGTCGTTGCAGACGTCGCAAAAGAACAGGGTGCTATTGTTGTCGGAATGGTCTCGTCACCCTTTAGGGTAGAGAGGGCACGGACCGTATCGGCTGAAGAAGGACTTGAAGATCTTAGACGTGCAGCGGATACTGTGATTGTTTTGGACAACAACAAACTTCTTGACTATGTTCCGAATCTTCCGATAGAGGAGGCATTTTCTGTGATGGATCAGATGATAGCCGAGACGGTCAAGGGTATCTCTGAGACGATTACGCAACCATCGCTTATTAATCTGGACTATGCAGACATAAAAACAGTAATGAGCTGTGGTGGTGTAGCTGTGATGCTCGTCGGTGAGACTAAGAGCAGGGATAAATCAGAAGATGTTGTAAGGGCTGCATTGAGTCATCCGTTATTAGATGTCGATTACCGTGGAGCAACAGGGAGCCTCATACACATTACAGGTGGACCTGACCTGTCACTAAGAGAGGCTGAAGAGATTGCTACGTCTCTTACATATGAACTTGATCCACGAGCTAACGTTATTTGGGGTGCAAGGATAAATAAGGAGTATGAAGGGAAGGTTAGAGTCATGGCTGTAATGACTGGCGTAAGGTCGGCCCAGATACTCGGACCAAACGGAATGGAGAAAGACTTAAATAGAAGCACTCATCAACGTAATGATGTATATACCCGACAGGGTCATATCGACAGGTCTTCAAAGATCGACGTAATACCATTCTGAAAGATGAGATAGATGCCAACTATTTCCGAGGCACTTAAAAAAGTATTGGACGATTTGATCACTTCTGGGGATATAGAAGCATCCGCTCTCGTATCGAGGGACGGTCTATTGATGGCTTCCAATGTTGGAGGTGACATTCGTCCTGAGACTTTTGCGGCCTTGGGTGCATCCATTTCCGATGTTACTGAGAGCGCGATCTCAGAATTATACAAAGGAGAGGTTGATCGTATAATTGTCGAGACTAAAGACGGTAACATAATCACCGAGAGTGTCGATTCCAAGGCGCTTCTCGTAACCTTGACAAAGAAGAACCCTTCAAAGATGAGGCCAATTCTAACAGAGATCGAAAAGGCCGCCGAAAAGGTCAAAATGACTTTATGATCTAAAAAGTATCATTTTTTGTTTTTATGAGGCTTGAGCACGAAGAAATTTATGCTATTGGCGAGATAGTTGCTACTAGGTACTTCCTCAATCACGGATGGAAATTTACAAGTTTGAGGGATATTCGGAGGATAACTGACATTCTTGACGATCTTGATGAGCAGTACAAAAGATACCCACAGATGGGTAGGGACTGGTATGTCTCAAACTCGGCAAATAAGAGGATTCACTTTTGTCAGACTTGGAAGGATCTCGAGCGCCTCGTTAGTTTTTTAAAAGGCTCCGGGGAAGCTTTCAATTTTATCTTAAAAATTGGTGAAGGAGGTATCACCTTATGCGTGATACTAGAAAAGAACGAAGAGTTGAGTATTGGACAAAAAAAGGCCATCAAAGATGCAAGAGATGCTGGTTATTCGGTTTATGTTTTTGAAGTTAATATCCCAAGAGCAATCGAGTTCGAACTGGCTCAAGCGACAGGGGCATATCAGTTAGATAATCAAACTTAAGACGATATTGCTAATTTTTGTAGTAATTCTAGCTTTCTCTGCTCAAGTTCTTCATACCTCAACCTATCTACTCCTGTGATGGCATCATATTTTAATTTAAGTCTGTCTATCATAGCATCTACTGCTAGTAGTTCTTCTATGATGGTATCATTCCTTCTTACTAAAGTCTGCATATATACTGATCTTTTGGTACAAGGTAATATAATTTATGATCACCATACATAATTATATGTTCATAAAATTGTAAAATATTTACGTCATTTTATAGAAGAAAGGTTATTAGTTGTTGAGTAAGTAAGATCTGAACATATGGTTTTGAGCAGAGAGAAAATCCTAATTGAGGCGTTACCTTATATTCGCGAATTTCATAAATCCATACTGGTCCTAAAGGTTGGTGGAAAGGCGCTTATTGATCCGCAGACTATGGATGATATTGTACAAGATGTAGTATTGCTACGTTACGTTGGAGTATATCCCATAATAGTACATGGAGGCGGATCCGAGATTACACTTAAGATGGAGCAGATGGGAAAGAAACCTGAGTTCGTTGCTGGATTACGGATCACAGATCATGAGACTCTTGAGATTGCACAGATGGTCTTGGTTGGAAATGTCAATCACAAGCTTGTTTCTCTTATCGGCAAACACGGTGGTAAGGGCATAGGCCTATCTGGAAAAGATGGTGGTTTAATAATTGCAAAGAAGAAAAAACCGCAAAAAGTACTTGTAGAAGGAGAAGAACTTGATGTGGACCTTGGATGGGTTGGAGATGTCAGTAATATAAACCCAGAACTTCTGTGCCTAGCTAGTGAGAATGGTTATATTCCAGTAATATCTCCGATTGCAGTAGATGAGGCCGGTAACAGCTTCAACGTCAATGCAG
>JAXHTN010000051.1:0-10900 GCA_034190145.1 Halobacteriota archaeon
GTCAATGGTGAGCATGCTCTCTCTATTACATCAATTGGTATCTCGGTCGCGCCAATGTGCTGGGTTATCGCACCCGACTCCTTCTCAACAATAGATGTCCCACGGATCTTGTCAAGTAGAGTGGTCTTTCCATGATCGACGTGACCCATCACGCATACTATCGGTGTCCTAAGATTCTTATTTTCTTTCGCCACTGTTAGCAATTCCTAAGGGATTTAATTATTTTAACTTTTTGTTTCAATTCCTGTGGATGATCCGGAACCCCTCAAAAAATTCCCAAACCCTGCCTTGCCTTTTACAGTTCCGTCTTCAAATACAATCTCCCCTCTAATCAGCACTTTAACAGGAAATATTGCATTTTTTCCTTCAAAAGGCGTCCAACAGCACTTACTGTGAAGTTTATCCGGTTTTATCTTCTCTTCAGCTTTCATATCAATAAATATCAGATCGGCATCCTTTCCTACCTCAATTGCTCCTTTACTCTCAAGACCAAATATTCTTGCCGGGTTATGGGACGCAAGCGCAACGAGCCTCTCCAGTGGTATAATATCCTTCTTGACGAAAGGAAGCATTAAGGGAATCATGGTTTCGACACCTGGTACCCCTGATGGTGCATCCAAAACCTGCATGCTCTTCTCTTCGATTGTGTGAGGTGCGTGATCTGATGCCATTATATCGATATCACCTTCTCTCATTCCCTGCCAAAGTGAAGCCCTGTCAGACTCATCTCTCAGCGGAGGATTCATCTTGGCAAAGGAGCCAGCTCTCTCAAAGTCATCTTTTGAAAGGAGCAGGTGATGTGGTGTTACCTCTTTTGTTATCTTTCTTCCTTTCAAGAGTTCAAGACCTCTCTTCGTACTCAGGTGACATATGTGAAGTTTCACTCCCAAACTCTTTTTCATTTTCAGAACTGATTCAATCGCATTGATCTCACATATCTCGGGGCGCTTTGGATCTTCTAAAACTGATTTTCTATCTTCTGCGTGCATACAAGCAGTTGTTCCGGTCTCTCTAGCAATCTTTAAAGCTTCAAATATCTTTTCTTCCTCAAGATCAGCCATAAATATCTCACCAAAGGCCGTTATCCCCTCTTTTTTCAAAGAGATGAGATCTTCGTAATCTCCTGTCACTCCTGCGTTTATTCCATAATCAACGACAGATATCTCTGCTGCCATTAACTTCTTTTTGAGAGCGGGTACAGTTGTCGTGGGTGGAACAGTATTTGGATGCTCAATTACCGTCGTTACACCGCCAGCAGCAGCAGATGATGATCCTGTGAACCAGTTCTCTTTGTGCGCTTCACCCATGTCTCTGAAGTGGACGTGCGAATCGATTCCACCAGGGAGGATGAGCAGGCCTCTTGCGTCAACGGTGCTGTCTGCCTTTAGATCTCTTCCTATCTTTACTATTTTACCATCTCTTATGAGTAGATCATAACTTTGAATCCTTCCCTGAAAAAAAATTCTGGCATTTGTGATGGTATATTCCATCTATCCACCCGGCTCTTTTACACTCATATTGATCGTCACTTCGGCGATGTCTGCCCCATACTCGGCGATACGTCTGAAACTCTCAAGTGTCGATCTGAAGCTGTTCTTCTCAATAGTATCAAGTGAACTTTTAAGAATATTCTCACTCACTTTAATCTCAAGCTCTGCAGTCTTTTTTGAGTCTGTTATTGTCTGATTCGCAGCTTTTATATCTCTGTTTCTTAGACAGTCCACTGCCTGATCAAATACATTCAAAGCAATCTTGCCCACATCGCACGCCTCTTTTGAAAACTGGGATGCACCATCCCAATCTTCTATTCTGATAACTTCTCCGGCTATCTTACCTGCATGATCTCCGATCCTCTCAAGACTCTTAACGATGAGACGGTATCCTATACAATCTCTAAGATCTTGGATACCAATCTTCTTTGCAAGCTCAGCGTCTCTTACAGAAGCCTTCAACTGCCGGACTAGGAGCAGGTAAAATCTATCAGCTTCATTATCTCTTTGTATAACATCTCTTGCAAGGTTCGTGTCGCCTTGTAAAAGTGATTCCAAGACATCTTTTTGCATTGATTTTACTATCTTTGACATGCTATCGATGGCGTTAGGAAGTGTCAGATCAGTGTAGTTCAAAAGGCTCTGAAGCACCAGACAGTCACCTGATTCCTCCACCACCTCCAGTCCGATGAGCATCTGTCTTACTGTCTCCTTTATCCACTTCCTGTCCTCTGTGTTGAAACCTCGATGCGAGTTCAATTTAATCAAATCATAACCGACCAGATAGTGTGCAATAAGTAGTCTTAGTATCTCCTCTGGTGGTTCATCAGGGATCAAATTTAATTCGGCTATTGAGATATCCTGCTCTTCCTTTTGCCTTGCTGTAATAACTATTGATTTGTCGTTCTGTTGGATCAGCGATACCTCGTCTCCGTGTGAAATTCCAAGTTCTCTTGCCCAGTTTATAGGAATAGAAACGATCAGTGTCGACCCACCGGTCATCTGTAACTTCCTCTTCTCAATCTTAACCATCTAGACCGGATATATAAATGATTATGTTTATATATATTATTTCCTATTCTATATACTGTTACTAAAAGAGAGGACTATCTAATGAGAATTGTTGTTGGGGGAACCTTCGGGCCATTGCATGACGGTCACAAAGCGCTATTAAAAGAGGCATTCAAACTTGGAAGGGGAGGGGAGGTTATGATTGGAGTCACCTCAGATGAGATGGCCAGAGTACGAAATAGGCCTGTCCCTTCATATGCGGCAAGGGTTGAGAACCTCAGGCAGTTTTTGGATCGTGAATATAAAGATGTTGCAGAGTTCTCGATTGTTGAGATCGTTGACCCGTTCGGTTTTACGTTGACAGAAGACTTTGATATTCTCGTTGCATCAGAAGAGACGTACTCAATGAGTATGAAGATAAATGAGGAGCGAGAGAAGAGAGGGATGAATAGTATAGAGCTTAAAAAGGTGAGTTTTTTCCCTGCTGAGGATGGCAGACCAATCTCTTCAACGAGGATAAAAGATGGCGAGATCGATAAACACGGAAATTTAATTTAACTGCTTGCCGACGACCATATCTACTATCCTTATAAACTCGTCGCCCATATCCTTTGGAACAGATGCTCCTGATGCTATATTGTGTCCTCCACCCCTCCCACCAACGGCCTCAGCAGCTTTTTGCATGGCAACCGAGAGGTCCAGTCCCTTTGATATCAGATCCATCGTTCCTCTGCCTGATGCCTTAGAAAAACTTTGCATCGGACATATTACAATAAGTGGTTTGTCGGTGAAGACATGCCTTATTAAAACGCTTGACATCGCACTCGGCACATCATCATCGTCCGTGAAGAGATAGCGTATGTTTTTACCCTCTTTTATGTTCTTTTCAGCTTTTTTAAGTTCACTAATCAGTTTCTTTTGCAGATAGATATAGAGCTCATGAGCCTCATTTATCCCGCTATCATCTCTAAGACAAATTGAGAGAGCAATCCCGGTCTTCTTAAGTTTTCCTGCCGAATTGAGCATTCTGACCATATTAAGTGCATTCTTCTCAACTTCTCTGTTCAATACATAGACATCTCCGATCAATGAATTGATTACGTCTGTGGGGGTTTGTTTCAGAAGTTTCAATAGAATTGCTGAGTTTAGCCTCTTTGAGTCTTCAAGGGACAATCCGCCTAAGGTCCCTTCGATGGATAGTTTCCTTAAAAAGGCATCTACCTTGTCAGAGTCTCCTGAAATGTCAAGATATGGATCGGTTGTGAACTCGAGTAATTCATGTAGGTCTCCTTCGCCTATGTTAAGACCTTGCTTTATTGTAATTACGCCATGCTCGACCCCCTCTTTAAGAATATCTCCATTTGCACTTGACATGCGCTGCCTGTCACCGATCGCACCGGTTATTGCAAGTCCACTAAGATCTACATTATCTCCCATCTGTCTAGCTACGCCGTATGCTACTCCTGATGCACTAAGATCAAAAGAACCATGAATTCCGACAAGATGTGGATTCACATGCACATGTGAAGAATGATCCCCCTGTATTGTGTGATGGTCTAACACTACAATCTCGGACTCCAGTTCTGCAAGTTGGTCAGGTTGTGAACTGCCCATGTCGCAGAATATCACCATCTCATCATAAATTTCGTCAAGAAATTCTTGAGTCAGCCTGCTTATAATTGATGTGTGAAATTGAATACCTCTTCTCAGGAGGGCGCTTGAGATAATACCAGCTGCAGTGATACCATCTGCATCATGGTGCGAGACAACTCGTACATTCTTATGCTTTATAATGGTATTTACTGCATCTTTGCAAAGATCGTCCAGTAATTCAATCATCAGATAATTTAATCTTGAGTTATAAAGACCTCTGCTGTCTCTGGTTTATAGCTCCAATCGGCAGGTATCAAACCTCTTTTATGATAGTATTTGACGAGTCTTCTTACCTTTGATTCAGTCAGATGAAGTGATCTTTTGTTATGCACATCTTTCGGATTCAACTCGATATGCTTTCTCATCCTAAGTGCTTTTACGATAAGGTTTTCAAGATCTTCAGGGACTTTTGGAGCTTTTCCATTCTCATTTAAAATCTTTGTTATTTTCTTCCCTGTAGCAAGTAAAACATCTGGGACGCCATATCTATCCCTTAAAATTGTGCCTATTGCCGCGGTAGAATAATCCTGACTCTGCAGTTCAGTGACAATCTGTTCTATCTCTTCAGAGGTCATATCAATCCATTCCGGTGATGACATCCTCAATGGACGTGTTGATCCTGATTTCCCTTTCCTTCGTGAGTACATTCGTGCCATGTTAATCCCTATTATTGATCTCCCAAGGTGAAGAAACAATTCTAGCTTAACCTATAAAAAACCTTCCGTTTAAATTATTGTAAAAATAGAATAGAAAGGATGGGTGGAATTAATGTAAAATTCCTACCCCACCCGGCTCAACTTACATCAGTTCCATTCCGAACTTCTCGGAGAATACGGTCATGAGTGGCATTAATGCCATACCCTTTGACATATCTCCGTCCATCTTTACGTCTCCACCCATGAATGCGGACATTGGATCTGCGGTTCCGGTAATCATGCCTACCATTATGTCCATTGGTATCTCAATAGACATGTCAGCATCGTCGACTGGTGTTGTACCCATCGACATTTTGCCGTCTTTGATCTGCATGGTCATTGCCATAGCATCTCCCATCTGTATGTTGATGGCCATGTCCTCAGCACCTTCTAACTCTTCTGCGAGTTCCTCATCAGAAGAAGTTACCTTGTCCATTAATGCCATCATTGCTGGCATAATTTTTGGCATGTATTCGGCCATTTTAGGCATAACTGTTGGCATAAGCTCTTCAATCTTTGCAGCATCTGCCTCCTGCATCTTGCCCATGAGCTCACCCATGTCCATCTTCTCGACAAACTCAAGTAAGTCATTTACCTCGACACCAGCTATCTCGCCCTCGATCTTCTCCATTATTGGACCAATCTTTTCTAACATGGTGGGCATAAACTCAAGGAATGTATCTGGATCAATATCAGCCATCTTCTCTACCATCTTTGTTGGCAGTCCGGTCCCTACTATCGAACCTTCAACTCCTAGTGCCTCATCCATTAACGCTTTTAATTCTTCAGCCATTTTTTGTCACCTCCTATATGCGGTAGAAAAGTAATCGAAAAGGAAATATAAAAACTTTTCTATTAGAATTCACAAACGGTTGTTACCATAACAATCCCTCAATGAAACCAATCTTTCAAAAATCAACTTTTTTAAAAAAATCCAAAAATCCTCCCCTTTGAATAATTTGTATTTACGTCTTTTCGAGATTAGTTGTATAGAAACCTTTTTATCGTCACTTCCGAAAATTAAAATGGGACGAATCATGGATCTCAAAAGTCAGATAGAGCTTGCAAAGAAAGGAGCTCTTAGAATAGCTTCTATTGACGGAAATTCTAAGAATAAGGTACTTGAAAGGATTTCTAAGGCGATTAATGAGAATAGGGAAGAGATCATAACAGAGAATAAAAAAGATCTCAAAGAAGCAGAGAAGATCGGGCTTTCTGGTGCCATAATCAAGAGGCTAAAAGTTGATAACAAGAAGATTGATGAGATGGTTAAGGGAATCGAATCAGTAATTGATCTCGATGATCCTGTTGGAAACATACTGATGATCACCCAGCTCGATGATTCCCTTGAGCTTCAGAAGATAACGACACCAATCGGAGTTATCGGAGTTGTTTTTGAGTCCAGACCGGATGCACTAGTTCAGATATCTACGCTCTGTATCAAATCGGGAAATGCCGTAATTCTAAAAGGAGGCTCGGAAGCCATAAATAGCAATAGAATCCTCTTTGATCTCATAAAAAACGCTGTAGAAACGGACGATAGGTTTAAAGATATCATGCAACTCGTTGAAACCAGGCAAGATGTCAACGATCTTTTAAAGCTCGACGATTACATAGACCTAATGATTCCACGAGGATCCAATGCACTTGTAAAATATATTAAGGGCAACACAAAGATACCTGTTCTTGGTCATGCTGACGGTGTCTGTCATCTATATGTCGACGGCGACGCTGATCTGGATGTGGCGCTTTCAGTATCATTTGATTCGAAGTGCCAGTATGCTGCAGTATGTAATGCAATAGAAACGCTTCTTGTTCACAGAAGTATTGCTTCCGAATTTTTACCTAAGATGAAGGAGCTTTTTGATCAGGAGAATGTTGAGCTGAGGGGTGATCCGGAAGTCTGCGAGATCATAAAAGCTAATGAAGCAACTGATGACGATTGGACCACCGAGTATAACGATATGGTGCTTTCGATAAAAGTGGTGGGATCAGTCGAGGAAGCAATAGAACATATAAATAGATACGGGAGCCATCATACTGATGCCATAGTTACAAGAAATGAGGCCGTATCCAGGTTATTTTTGGATAACGTTGATTCATCGTCTGTTATGTATAACTGCTCGACTAGGTTTGCAGATGGTTATAGATACGGCCTCGGCTCAGAAGTAGGAATATCCACCTCCAAGATCCATTCACGTGGCCCTGTTGGTCTTGAAGGACTCGTTATTTACAAGTATAAACTATTTGGAGCCGGACAGATTGTTGCCGATTATGCAGAAGGTAGAAGTAATTTCACTCATAAAAGGATATTGTGAGGTCCAAAATAAGATGAGAGCGATCGACTCAAAGAGAATCATCGTAAAGATAGGCACGAGCACACTCTCCAGCGATGGGGGACTTGATTATGCCTTGATAGTCGATATTGCAAGGCAGATATCCGAGTTGAGAAGAGACTTACGAGAGTTTATCATCATCACTTCCGGTGCAATAGGGGCGGGCTGTAATGAGCTTGGCCTTACTCAGAGACCTCAGCCCAAAGATCTTGTATTAAAACAGGCATGTGCCGCTATAGGTCAATCAAATGTCATGGAATCTTATCATAATGCATTTGCAATTTATAATGTGCCTGTGGCTCAGATCTTGATAACTTATGCGGATTTCTCGGATCGTAAGAAGTATCTGAACTTTAGAAATTGTGTGGAGAGGCTCTTGAAGTTGGGCGTTGTTCCGATTATAAATGAGAATGACGTTCTGGCGACTGATGAAATTACAGAGACGTTTGGAGATAACGACAGACTATCTGCAATGGTTGCATCCGGTGTAGAGGCAGGCCTTATGATAGTGCTATCTGATATTGATGGTCTTTACGATAAAGATCCCAGAAGTGCCGAAGATGCAAGGCTAGTATGCGTGGTAGATGAGATAACTGAGGATATCATGTGTATGGCAACTAGCAGAAGTTCCCCACTGTCAGTGGGTGGAATGGTCTCTAAAATTGAGGCGGCGAAGATCTGCATGAATGCAGGTTGTGATATGGTGATTGTAAATGGTAGAGAGCGCGAAATCATCAGTAGGGTCTTATCCGGTGAAGAGATTGGAACATTCTTTGTAGGCTCAAAGAAACTATCGACAAAAGAGACATGGTTGATGCACTCAAAAGAAGAGGGAAGGATCATCGTGGACGCTGGGGCAAAGGAGGCGATACTACAGGGTAAGAGCCTGCTACCCTCTGGAATTCTGAAGATCGAAGGGAGATTCGAGAAGAATGATGTTGTTCTTATCGGCGACTTTGCAAAAGCAATAGTCGATTTTTCATGTGATGAACTGGAGAAGATCAAGGGAAAGAGATCTTCTGATATCGAGAGCATACTTAAAAAGAAGGGAAAAGTGGTTGCCAAGTCTGAAAATATCGTTGTATGCAATTTTTCATATTTAAAAGAGAAGAATATAACAAAATAATAAGATTAATAAAAGCCTCTTCTCTATATTAAACCTTTACTGATGAAATTAAAGAATAGGAAATTGTGTTTTTTTATAACATTATTTTTGGTTGCTATCGTTTTCGCATCAGGGTGCTTAGATCTTTTAGATAGGGATAGTGGTAACAACGAAAAAAGAATCCCATATTCCAGGGCCTCAGGATCCAGAATCACCCTAATCAATAACGATAATGCTAGGGATCCGTCATGGGATGAGCTTGTCTCATTTCTCGAAGCTGACAAGACAGAGACGGTGTTGTATGATACAAACTCGTTTGTCTGTGGAGATTATGCAGAGATGCTCCACAACAATGCAGAGGCATCAGGAATCAAAGCTGGCTGGGCCGCTCTAAATTTTGAAGAATGGGATCCACATGCATTGAACGTCTTTTATACTACGGATAGAGGTCTTGTTTACATCGATTGCACAAGATCAAATGTTAGTATTAATGATGAGGAGGATATCCTCCTTTGCAATCAGGACAAGGTGGCTTATCTTGTTCCCGGAAAAATATATGGTACGATAAGTATCGATAAAGTCACCTCTCTTCAATATGGTTTTTATGATGAATACAGACTCAATTGGGAGTTACTCAATGCCGAGTACAATGCCCACTCTAAAGCGGTATCCGAGCACAATAGAGAAGTTGAAGTGTATAATGAAACTGTTGAAAGACACCACAAGGATATTGAAGCTTATGAAGATGCTGTAGGTGGAAGAGCCGTGATTCCCGATCCCAATGAGTATGCATGGTTGAAAGATAAGCAACAACGGATTATAAAACAAGGGGAAGAATTGTATGCTATGCAGCTGAAGATAAACGCGAATAAGGCCGTACTTGATGAATGGGTATCAGGCCTTGATGCCAAGAGGAATAAGGTCGGTTGTTATTGGGAACCTTTTGGTGTTGTTAAGTCAGTAAATGTCTACTGGTGAATGATAAGATAAAAGGGGTATTATATCCAGGTGATAGATGGTGTTTGAGTGGGTATGATAAAAGGGTCTTCAAGCAAAGAGAAGAGACTTGAGAGATTGAAGATATATACTGATGGGGCCTCGAGGGGGAATCCGGGACCATCTGCTTACGCCTTTGTCTTTGTAAAGGATGATAAAATCCTCCATGAGGGCTCTGGATTTATAGGAAAAGGAACAAACAACACAGCCGAGTACAAGGCGATAATTAATGCTTTAAAAGCAGCCGAGCAATATACAAAAGGAGAAATAGAAGTCTATTCTGACAGCGAGCTCGTGATAAAGCAGATCAACAGGGAATACAGGATTAATAAAGAGCATCTTTTGAAACTTTGTGAGGAGCTAAGAGAACTCTGCAGAAGGTTTGAATCTGTCAAGTTCAATTCTGTTCGCAGAGGAAATAGGTTTATCAAGGAAGCAGATAACTTATGCAATATATGTCTTGATAAGAATCGTGGTAGTTGAGAAGAAACAAATAGAGGTGAATAAAGATGATATCGATTGCAATTGCAGGAAAACCGAATTCTGGCAAATCAACATTCTTTAAAGCAAGCACCCTTGCAAATGTTGAGATAGCAAATTATCCCTTCACAACGATTGGGGCAAATCACGGGGTCTCATATATCAGGACCAAATGCCCATGCCTGGAACTCTCTGAGAGGTGTAACAACTGCAATGATGGGAACAGATTTGTCCCTATAGAGCTGATCGATGTCGCAGGTCTTGTTCCCGATGCTCATAAAGGTCGCGGGCTTGGGAACGAGTTTCTTGATCACCTTCGGCAGGCCCAAGCGATAATTCATATAATCGATGCATCGGGTGGAACCGATATAGAGGGAAATCCCACCGAGATTGGTTCCCATGATCCGCTCGATGATATTACCTTCCTTGAAGACGAGATTGCAATGTGGATACACGGAATCTTGAGTAGGAGATGGATCCAGCTGGCAAAGAAAGCACAATCAGAGGGGCTCAAGATAGAGCATGTTATCTCGGAACAGCTCGGTGGTGTCGGAGTAAGCGATCTCGATGCAAAGCTTGCAATCGCAGAGGTCGGTCTTGACAGAGACAGGCCCCATGTCTGGACAGATGAGGATATGGTGAACTTATCCAAGTCAATCAGGGCAATCAATAAACCGATGATAATCGTTGCTAACAAGGTTGATGTAGCACCGAAGGAGAATATCGAGAATCTAAAGAGATTGAATCAGATTGTAATCCCTTGCAGTTCAGAAGCAGAACTCGTTCTCAGGATGGCAGACAAGGCAAAACTTATTGAATACCTCCCTGGAGATTCTTCCTTTAAGATACTCTCAGAAAAGATCACGAATAAGCAGTTGAATGCCCTTGAGAATGTAAAAGACTTACTTAAGATATTCGGAAGCACGGGTGTTCAAGAGAGCCTAAATTCGGCTGTCTATGGTCTTTTGGACCAGATAGTCGTCTACCCCGTGGAAGACGAGAACAAGTACTGCGATTCGAATAAAAATGTTCTTCCTGACGCTTTTCTTATGACAAAGGGAAGTACGCCTCATGATATGGCTTACAAGGTCCATTCGGATATTGGGGACTCTTTTTTGTATGCTGTTGATGCAA
>JAXHTN010000052.1:0-10873 GCA_034190145.1 Halobacteriota archaeon
TCCCCATTGATATTAATTTCGTCCGGTATCTCTCTGCCAACGATGGAAAATGACTTTTTCAGTTTTTCTATGAGTTCATTTCTATCTTCTTCTGAGATCATATGCCACCTGATATACTATACGGTTCAGACCCTTATATTTACCCTAGAGGAAATAATTTGAGATGAGTTAAAAAATAAAAAGGTAAGACCACGTCTTACCTTCCTGCCCCCTTCATTATTCCGAACGTACCCCAAAATCACTGTAATACCCATGAGTATCATTGCAATGAAGGTAAGTTCGGGAACAGGTGCCGTGACACCGGCAGTAATTGTAGAATCTACTCCATCAGAGGCTGCATTATACACACCAACATCTTATCCACTCTGATTGTCAAGCACAATATCATATTCATGATGGGTTACTGCTGCGTGATGGTATATCCCAGATCAACGTAGGCGATCTACTTCCACCTTCACCGGGCATAAAAAGTTCTTCTCATTCCTTGACACATCACATGATATGACGTAGTTCTTTACTAGCGGAAACATGTCATGATTTGATCCGCCGAGAATATTTTAAGGCAAATCTCCAAATCCATCCTCACCTGAATCTACCCCAGTATAAATCAGGCCAGTAATTTCCAGCAAGATATGGTCCGCCTGTTATGTTTGTTCCGGATGTTTCTGTCATATTTCAGATTTTGTTTCCGGAATCATAAGCACTGTTTTTATTCTCAAAGTAGTTGTTGTAAGATGAGGTTGTTCCTGTCGCCGTAAAACTACTGATAGTCACATAATCTTCAGTCACGTTGAAGACATGATCTGATGTATCAGCCGCCTGAACTGTGGTAGAAGCTGATCCGTTCTCTGATCTTATCTCAAATGAGCCTTATTCATATCCATATTCTCGCTATATGCTCCATCTATTACAATGATTGAGTTGCCCTGCAGTTGAAGCATCCATGCGGCTTGAATGGATGTATAATCTGTCCCTCACCAGCATCCACATACCATATATCCGCTGCCGCTAACGGCGCGATAATCGAGATTGTAAGTAGAGTGGAAATTACTAAAAAGATATTTTTTAAATGTTTATTCATGCATCCCCCTTGGGAAATTATACATGTATCCATTTTATTTAAATATTTCCCTTTTTTATCGAAACAGCGATCAATAAAGCAAGCATTTAAGTTTTTTCTTTGTTTCAACATTTAAAACCCACTTTAGAGAGGATTATAATTGACAAGTGTTTATCAAATAAGTCCAATCATACTATATCCAGGAATAAGGCCCATTTCATTCCATAATAAAATCAATCGTCCTTTTTAGACCTTCATTTGTGTCAATTTTCGGCTTCCAACCAAGCAACTCTTCTGCTTTATGAATATCGGGGCACCTCCTCGGTGGATCATCTTTTGGAAGCTCCTGAAAGATAAGTTCCGAATCGGAATTGGTCAATTTCTTGATTATGTTTGCGAGTTCTAAAATTGAGATCTCATCGTCGTTACCGATGTTGACAACCTCCCCCTTCATATTACTCGTATAAAGTAATCTGAGCAACCCCTCGACTTGATCTGTAATGTAACAGAAACTTCTCGTTTGTGAACCATCCCCAAAGATGGTTATCGGTTCGTTTTCCAAAGCTTGCTCGATAAACCTTGGCACCACACGCCCATATACTCCATCCGCCCTCATTCTCGGTCCGTATGTATTGAATATTCTTGCCATCCTGGTATCAACATCATGCTGCATCTTGTAAGCCATTACATAAGACTCTCCACACCTCTTCGCCTCATCATAACAGCTCCTTATGCCGATAGGATTCACATTTCCATTATGGCTCTCAGGTGTCGGTATCATCTCTGTTGAACCATAAATCTCGGAAGTGGATGTATATAAAAATCTCGCCTCATGTTTCTTTGCAATACCAAGGGAGACCCATATTCCAAGAGTATTTGCTTTGAGTATCTGAATCGGATACTTCTCAAACTCAAAGGGGGATGCCCTGCTTGCAAGATGAAGTACCAAGTCAATGGATTCATCAAAGAATATCGGTTCGGATATGTCATGCTTGATGAAATTGAAATTATCACGATCTAGCAGATGGGAGATATTATCCTTTGCACCACTGGCAAGATTATCAAGACAAGTCACTCTTGCTTCTTGCTCAACCAGAACATCACAGATCCAAGAACCTAAGAATCCAGCCCCGCCAGATATAAGAATTCGCTTATCTTCAAACGATATACTATCCAGATTCTTTATTATTTCATTTATATCTTTATTTACCATTTTCATCCCTAATTTTCCTTTATGAGGTCCAGATATTCTTTGAGTTCTCCTTTGAACCTCTCATCCTTCAAAAATAATTCAATATTCGATTTAATCCAGTCTAGTTTGTTTCCTATGTCATATCTCCTGCCCCTATAGGTATACGCATAAATACGCTCCTTTAAGAGGTTAAATGAATCAGTGATCTGAATCTCATTTCCCTTACCAGGTGGTGTCTTTTCGATGGCCTCGAATATGGCAGGGGTGAGAATATACCTTCCAAGGATTCCCAGATTTGAAGGTGCATTTTCAGGAGATGGTTTCTCGACTAAATTCTCGATCAGATAAACATCCCCATCAATGTTCTTCCCATCGATTATACCGTAACTACTTATCATCTCCTCAGGTACTTCTTCAACGGCAATAATCGAAGTCTTGAACTCTTCATACTTGTCTATCAGTTCCTTTGTACACTCTGGCATAGTTATTGTGTCCCCAAGTAGCAGAGCGAAGGATTCATCTCCAACAAACCTCTTTGCATAATGCACGGCATCTCCAAGCCCTCTTGGCTCGCGTTGGCGAATATAAAAGATGTTTACGCCACCCATTAACTGATCTATCTCATCCAGAAACTCATTTTTTACCTCACTTTTGTCAAAGAAGTCCTCTATCGCTCTCTTGCCCTTTCCGGTGATTATTAGAATATCCTCAATACCGGAAGCAATTGCCTCTTCGACAACATATTGAATAACAGGTTTATCGACAACGGGTAACATCTCTTTTGGCATTGATTTTGTTGCAGGAAGAAACCTTGTACCCATCCCTGCAGCAGGAATAACGGCCTTTTTAATCATTCTCTAACACCGTATTTCTCCTTGATCTCTTCGTTTACGGATTCTACAGCCTTCAATAGTATAGGATCCTTGTACTTCTCGGAAAATGAGATTAAGGCTCTTAGGTCCTTAGGTAAGCATTTCCCACCAAATGCAAGGCCATGTACAGTTCCGTACTTTCCTATTCGTGGATCTATTGCGGCAATATCTGCTACTTCTTTAGAATCTATTCCTAGTTCACTACAGATCAAAAAGATCTCATTCCAATAGGATATCTTGGTTGCAAGCATGCAATTACATGAATATTTTATCATCTCAGCAGTCTTCAGATCGGTTCTGAATATCGGTTTATCAAGTGATTTATAAACCCCTTCAAGAAGATCTCCCGATCTTTTATCAAACTCTCCGATGACGATTCTATCCTCTGTGAACAGATCCTTATCAAAGTATTCATCATCACTCCACGTATTTGCTATCTCAGTTAAAAACTCAGGGTTCATGCACAATCCAAACTCACCTGCTTTCTTTTTAGAATGCTTCTCAAGTTCTGGTAGAACCACACTTTCGGTTGTTTTTGGAACCACCGTACTTTTGGTAACAACAAGATGATACGTATCCTTCTTCCCTATCGCTTCACCGATATTTTTAGAGGCTTCCCTGATATAACTCAAGTCAATCTCGCCATCGCTCGGGGTTGGTACACAGATAAAAGAGATATCGGAGTTTTCAACAGCATAACCCAAGTCATTTGTAAAATTTGGTAAATCCTTATTTAAAACATCATAAAAGATGACTTCATGTCCAAGCTTCATGAGCCCATTTCCAACACCTTCACCCACGAAGCCGCTACCGATAATGCTAATTCTGTTCATATTATGCCCTCACCTTAATTACATTTCTCACATTACTTAATACTATCCTCGCGAAAAAGAACAATTTACAAAGATGTTGTATCGCTCATAATTTAGGGTTATTACAAATATGAATAAAAAATCCCGCATATATATGTGATATTAGGAAAAGCTTAAGTAATAAAAGTTAATATTTTGATTGATAGGGCTACTTTGACAGACATTACAGTGATACATCAATGTAAAATGTAAAAATACACAGTATTTTAGGATAATGATCTTGTTTATGGTGAATTTCGGGATATTAAGTAGCAGTATTCCATTATAAAGTTACAAAGCCCAAAATTGGAATGGGTTTATATGTTAAAGACATTGCAACCAATTGCATGCTACAGTATCATCGAAAAACTTGGCGAAAGCATTCACGCCGAAGTATTCAAAGTAATAAAGAAGGATGAACCTAGCTGTCTTCTTGTCTTAAAATTAATTAAGGCTGATATAATATCAAAAGAGCTATTTTCTGATATCGATAAACAGATAAGGCATATAAATAGCCTGAATATTCCTAAAGTATTAATTCCTACATTACACAAGGATGCTGAAGGCTCGATATTTCTAATTCAGGAATATTTCGATGGAATTAGCCTCGAAGAGTGGATAAAACACCAAGAAATTGTTTCTCTTAGTGATTGCCTTGGCATATGTTATTCTATTGCTGAAATACTCCACAATATACATCATGCAGATCATATATACGGTGCGCTAAAGCCCAGTAATATTTTGATTTCACCGGATTCGATGGATATCCGCCTTATTGATCTTGTACGAGTTATTGATACCAGCAAAATCAGTCATTTCATTTATGACAAGAATTTCAGTAAAAGCACGCTCAGATACGTCTCACCCGAACAGACCGGACGTATCAAACAGCGTGTAGATTTTACAACTGATTTTTATTCTCTTGGAATTATCTTGTATGAGCTTCTCTGTGGATTACCGCCATTTTTCTCTTCATATCCGTTGGAATTAATCCATTCACACCTTGCTGAAGATCCAATTCCTCCTTACAAGATTAATCGAGATGTTCCGAAGATTCTCAGCGATATTGTTATCAAGTTAATCAAAAAAGAGCCGGAAAGGAGATACCAAACAGGCATTGGATTACTTCACGATCTTGAAATCTGTCTGCAGAGCTATAACAAAACAGGAGACATCGCCCCATTTATTCTGGGTCAAAAAGACTTCACTACCCGTATGAGTATCCCTTCCATAATGGTTGGAAGAGATGGTGAGAAAAAAATTCTGCTCAAGGAATACAGAGAATCACTCGACTCCAAATTTAAAGCTGCCTTCATATCAGGGCTTCCAGGTATTGGTAAGACCCGGTTGATCCAAGAGTTACAGATACCGATAGTAGAAAGCCATGGTTATTTCGCCTCTGGAAAATATGATCAATACCAAAAAAATGTCCCTTATGCCACTTTAATTCAAGCTTTTGGAAACCTTATGAGAACATTTCTGACAGAGGATTCTGAAAGGATCGGCTACCGAAGAGAGGCGATTTTAAGGTTTATTGGATCAAATGGCAAGCTTATTACCGACCTGATTCCTGAACTTGAACTTATAATTGGTCCTCAGCCCGATATAGAACCCCTTCCCCCTGCTGAGACAAAAATTAGGTTCTATCAGACTATGGATAACTTCATCTCCTCTCTTGCGAGCAAGGATTACCCTCTCACACTTTTTATTGATGACTTACAATGGTGTGATAGCGCCACCTTTGATGTGATCGAAAATATCTTTAACAACAAAGATGACCACCCTTACTTATTCTTCCTTGGAGCATATCGTCACAATGAAGTTGATGAAGATCATCCCTTATCACACCTGCTTCAAAGGATTAAAACGGAGCATAAGCCTCTTTTGGAACTTTGTCTTAGGAGGTTGAATTCCCGACATTGTAACGATATGGTCTCCTATATCCTAAATTCCCCCCCGTCCAAAACAAAAGACCTTTCAGAGGTAATAAATGTGACATCAGAGGGAAATCCACTCTATATCAATGAGAGCATCTCATGGCTTCATAGCGGAGATCTCATTGATCTGAAAGAGGATGGCACATGGCAATGGGATATGAATCTGATTTCAAAGTCTAAAATGTCAGATGCTACAGTGAGCCTTTTTTCAGAAAAGACAAAAAAACTTCCGGATCAGACCCTTGAACTGATTCAAATATCCGCATGTTTAGGGATAAATTTTACAGCAGAAGCCCTATCTATGATAACTGGAAAGGGGATACCTGATCTTTATCAGGAGCTTGCAATTGCAATTCGGGAAGACATATTAGTAAGGAACAGGGATTATCTTTCTTTCTTCCACGATAAAATACAAGAAGCCGTTTACAATACTCTTGATGAGAATAAGAGGCGAGCCATCCATGCTCACATTGCCGATGCTTACCTAAAAGAGATTCCTGAAGGAAGCGATATAGAGTCCCTGGATAACCTATTTGAGATAACCGAGCATCTGAATAAGAGTAGAGAATCTGCTCCAAACAAACAAACCCTCTATCGAGATTCCAAGTTTAACTTCTACGCCGGGAAGAGAGCTATGGAGTCTCTTGCACTTGATGCAGCAAACGGGTACTTCAAGCAGAGCCTGGAATTATTACCGGAGGACTCATGGGATGAGGACTATGGTTTTACTTATCTGGTATATAAAGATCTTGCTAAAAGTGAACTTTCACAAGGTAATCAAGTTGAATCGGAAAGGCTGCTTGAAATACTTCTTGAGAAGGCAAAAACCGATCTTGATCGGGCTGAATGCCTAACTGAAAAAGCCACTGTGCTTATCACTCTTGTGGACAATAAAAAGACGATTGATCTTGTAAACCAAGGCCTGGAGTATCTTGGTAAGGGTATACCAAATGACAAAAAAGAACTTCAGAAGAAGATATCAGAGTATCAAAAGAAGCTCTCGGACCAGGATATAGACATAGGAAGAATTGCAGAAAAACCGCTACTTACTGACCGGGCTGCAATAATTGAACTGAGGTTATACAACCTTAATATTCCATCGTTCTATCTCCTTGGGATGCGGCTCCCCTTTGTTTTAGGCGTTCATCAGGCGATGTATTTGGTACATGCAGCTCCTGGTGTCAACGATATGTGCACATATATGATTGTAGTATATGGAATACAGCAACTGTTTCAAGGGAGGTACGAACAGGGATTCGAATACTTGGATCAGGCTGATAAATTGTTTGAACGTTTTCCTGATACGGTTGGAACAAATCGTGCAATGAGTGCCCTTGTCTGGGTGGGTGAGCACTGGAGATCCACTATGCCTGAGGTTATTCGAAAATGTGAAAAGATAATTGAAATCAGTAACAATTTTGGGGATATATATCGAGCAGGTCAGGGACGCGTCAATCGTATTATGGCTAGCTTGCTTCAGTGCAAAGATCTGGAGGAGATTGAAGACTTTGTCAACAAGTGCTTGGAATTTTCTGAAAGATATCATAATGATTTCAGTAGGGATATTGCCGAAGGGATAAGAGCTGCCTGGATTGAACCCATGAAAGATGTATGTGTATCCTTGTCTTTTGATGAAAGAGTGTCCGAGTGGAAAAAGAGTAAAAATTTAGCGCTTCTAGGAAGTTATTACATCCATAAGGCAAAAGCAAACTACCATCTTGGTAACTATATTGAGGCAGATGACGATCTAAAAAATTATGAATCATATCATTTAGAAGGAAATATCTCACATTTCGAGTGGCATGCTTACTACGTACTGAATTCTCTGCGACTCTATGAAAATGAAACAGATGAAACAATAAGAAAATCACTCCTAGATAAACTTGAACCTGTCCTTGATATGATTGAGACTTGGTCCAGATTTGGTCCTGCACTCAGGCCATACAAGGCCTTGATTCGTGCTGAACTGAAGAGATTTACAGGTAAACTAAGTGAAGCAAAGGGACTTTATTTGGAGGCGATAGACGTCGCCCATGAGTACGAATACACTCTTCTCGAAGGTCATATCAATTCCCTTTTGGGTGAAGAATTGTTTCAATCAGCTCAATCGACCGGTTCGGCTTTTATACTCGAGGCAGCAGAACTTTTCAAAAAGTGTCATGCAGAGAGAAATTTATCTCTTTTGACTGAAAAACATCCGATGATAAACCCAATTAAGAAAGAAAAAGAGTTGATGAAAGCCCCGGTCTTTGAGAGACTTGACACTCTATACCTTTTGAATGCCTCAAGATCGATCAATCAAGAACTTGAGCTTGATAAACTCTTGAAAACAATAATGAAATTTGTCATGGAAAGGCTCGGAGCCCAAGTCGGTTATCTCTTTATGTTAAAGGACAAGGATCTGATCCTAAGAGTCCAAGGAACAAAATCAAGAACTTTAAATATCGAGTTAAAGGAAGAAAAGCTGTGCGATGTAGAGGGAATTGGCCATGCCATTTTGCAGTATGTAAAACGGACAAAAGAAGCCGTAAACCTTGACAATGCTTCAGAAAAGGGGCTTTTTAAGACTGATAGGGAGGTTCAAGAGCTTGGTCTCAGATCAATCCTCTGTCTTCCAATATTAAAGCAGCAGAATCTTCTTGGAATCATCTATCTGCAGAACAACCTGATCAGATCAGCCTTTACGGAGCAGAATGTGGAATTAACAAGCTTACTTGCTTCTCAGGCAGCAATATCCCTCGAGAATGCCATCCTAGTAGAAAATATGAAGAAAAAGGAAGAGGAGCTTACCGAATCAGAACACCGCTATCACACACTATTTAAAAATGTTCCTATTGGTATCGGTCTAACAAAATTAAATGGTAAAATTTTGGATATAAATAATTTCGCATCCAGGACCCTAGGAGGTACAATTAAAGAAATAGAAGGGACGGACGTGAAAGATTATTATTTTGACAAGGAAGATCGGGATTTTGTATTGAACAAAATTAAAGATAATGGTTTCGTCATTGGTTACGAAAGTAAATTTAAGAGAATAGACGGTCCGACATTTGATGGGAGATTATCAGTAAATTTGGTTCAATGGTGTGGGGAGGATCATTTTTTAACGATTATAGAAGATATCACCGAAAGCAAGAGAGTTGAGGGGGAGCTAATATTACATCGTGACCACCTTGAAGATCTTGTTAAAAAACGAACAGCACTGCTTGAGGTTGCCAACAAGGAATTGGAATCATTCTCATATTCAGTAGCACATGACCTCCGTGCACCCCTCCGAAGCATGGATGGATTCAGCACGGCACTGCTTGAGGATTATTCTGATAAGCTAGACGATCAGGGGATTCACTACATAGATAGAATAAAAGATTCCAGCCATAAAATGGCGATTCTCATCGACGATCTTTTAGAGCTTTCACGTGTGACTAGAAGGGAGATGTCCTGTAAAAATGTGGATTTAACTAAGGTTGCCAGATCCATAATAAAAGATCTCAGAATGAATGATCCTAATCGCAGTGTTGAAGTGGATATAGAGGAAGGCCTTTCTGATATAGGGGATCCAATTTTAATAAAACAGGCCTTGGTAAATCTATTTGACAATTCATGGAAATTTACGAGGGCGAATCCCAAGGCCAAAATCGAATTTGGGACAGTCAGAATAGACGGCGAAAATTCGTTCTATTTAAGAGACAACGGCATCGGTTTTGACATGAAATACAAAGATAAACTCTTCTTGCCGTTCCAACGGCTTCATTCACTTCCGGAATTTCCAGGTACAGGTATTGGACTTGCCACTGTTCAGAGGATAATCAATCGCCATGGAGGTAAAATCAGTGGTGAGGCAGAACCTGAAAAAGGTGCTACATTCTACCTAAGGTTCGGTTCTGAAGAGGATCAAGGTGAATTTAAATGATGAAAGAAAAGACGATTCTACTTATAGAGGACAACCCTGACGACGTTGAACTTACACTCAGGGCTCTCAAAAAGAATGAAATAGCAAACAGAGTGGACGTAATAAATGAAGGGGACAATGCTTTAGATTACCTTCTTCATAGGGGAAGTTACTCAGAAGAAACCCATTCAAATCCGGCGCTTATCCTTTTAGACTTGAAGATTCCAAAGGTTGATGGTATCAATGTCCTCCGGCAAATACGAAGTAATGAAGAGACTCAGTTGATTCCAGTGGTTATTCTCACCTCTTCAAAGGAAGAAAAAGACCTAATTGACAGCTACAAGCTCGGTGCAAATAGCTACATTTGTAAACCGGTAAACATGCCTCAATTTGTAGAGGCTATGGGGCATCTTGGCCTTTACTGGCTTGTTTTAAATGAACCACCACCGGACCTGAGAGGGGGGAGTTGATTGAATAAAATCCCACTTAATGCTTTAATTGTTGAAGATTCGGAAGATGACACAGAACTGATGCTTCTTGAACTTAAAAAGGGAGGTTTTGAGCCTGAATGGGAGGTTGTTCGGACATTAGAAGAGATGACTGATGCCCTTAAGAGGAGAGAGTGGGATGTTATAATATCTGATTATAACCTCCCCCGGTTCAGTGGGCCTGAAGCACTTAAGATCTCCAAGGATTGGAATTATAACACACCTTTCATCTTGGTCTCGGGAAAGATAGGAGAAGAGACTGCTGTTGAAATTATAAAATCAGGGGCAAATGATTTCATCAGTAAAGAACACCTGGCAAGACTTGTTATGGCTGTTAAGCGCGAGCTTTCCGATGCAGAAGCGCGTAAGGAGCGTAGGGAAGCGGAGAAAGCGCTGCAGGATAGTGAATCAAAATGGCGCTCGCTAACAGAGAACTCGCCGGATGTCATTATGACCGTTGATAACAAAGGGGTAATTCAATTTATTAATCGCACAATAAAAGAGATTTCCGGTAATTCTCCAGTAATTGGGAGTAGTATCTACCAGTATGTATTGCCAGAAGAGGTAGATATGGTCAGAAGTGC
>JAXHTN010000053.1:0-10837 GCA_034190145.1 Halobacteriota archaeon
ATCGAGGCTGGTGCCCACCGCGGGGACGAACTGGGCCAGCCTCTCCCTGGTATGCGGCGAGAGCTCGGCGAGCTCAAGCCCTGCCTCGATGCAGGCGTCCGAGGTGTACTACGCAATCATGATAATATTGATAGCCGTAATTCCTCCGAACTGGGCAGTAAGAGTATTTGCCATTTTGGGCCTAATTGTAACCTACACCTACTCGGCCCCTCCCTTTAGGATGGTCGGGAGGAGTATCTTGAGTCCGCTCACAATAGCGGCCGGTTTGATCTTTTCCCTTGCAGGAGGTTGGGCTTCAGTTAGGGAATTTGAGTATGATCCCTCACTTGGAATATTGTCTTTAATGATCATCTTTGCGTCAGTGATTGCTAAAAATATTGCTGATATTGCAGACGTTGAAGATGATATTCACTCGGAACGTTTAACACTTCCCATGCAGATCGGTGTTGATAGAACATTCAATCTCTCCGTTCTTTTGGTGCCTTTTGAGTTTATCATGATATCTACACTCTATTTCATTGGGGATTTGAACATTTTTTACCTGATTATCGTCTCGATTGCTGTAGTTATCACAATCTTTGCCATGATTAGTTTCGGAAGAGATTTTAGTGAAGGCAGAAAGTACTCCTATATGTTACTGCTTCCGGTAATTATTTTTTTGATATCAACAGTGGTGGGTAGTATATGAGTGAAGAGATTATTGATATGAAGAAGGCAATTTTGTCCGTACTTTGGGATGATGTGATGGGGGAGGAAGAACTGAAAGAGACCTTGGATTCGAGATGTATTGAGATATCAGAGGAGGGGATTACTCATTTACTTGGAGAGTTGAACGATTCAGGACTGATATTTTCTAATGGAGATGGTAGTTCTGTGACACTTCTTGGCTCCTTCTATTCACTAGGCATGCATGATGTTTGTAAGTCCATAGAAGACAGGGATGAGATTTTTAACTTCTTCAAAACGAGAATTCCTGCCACAATCCCAAAGGAGTTACTATCAAAATTCAAATACAATGATAATTTCAAGATCATCGGGGAACCGGATTATGCTGACAGAATGACGTACCTACTTAATGAGGCAATCAGAACCCTTCCTGTGGCAAAGAAGGAGATCGTCGTAGCAGTCGATACATTATTCAGACCCGGTTTTTTATATCTGATCGGTGTAGTAAGACATAGACCAAAAGTGAAAGGTCTCTTCTCTGAAGATGATTTCGGAAGAGAGATGTCATTTATAGGGATGGCTCTAAAATTTATCAACATGGAATTGAGGGTGACCGGTGAGGTTGGGCAGTCCCTTGGAGCATTTATCGTCGATGACAAGTACTGCCTATTCGGTTTTAGAACCCAGAAAGGAGTTCCCGGACATGATGCTCTTTTGGTCACAGAGGATGAAGAATGCATAAGATGGGTTAGGGAAAATTTTGAATATGCTTGGACGAACTTCGGAAGAACGCCCTGATAATACCAAAATAAACTTAATACAGGAGAGTAATTTCTAAATAACAATGAAATTCGATGTCATCGTCGTTGGAGGGGGGCCCGGTGGTTCAATTGCGGCCAGAAGGTGTGCTGCGAATGGACTTAAGACGCTACTTCTCGAGAAGAAGAACTTTAACAGGGATAAGCCATGTGCCGGAGGCCTAACAAAGAAGGTCTTGGACAGATTCGATCCTCCCGAAGAGATAGTTGATAGATATTATAGCGGGATAACGATAACACTTGACGATGACTCGGTAACACTTGATGACTCCGAGCGGCTAGGTGCATTTGTCTGCAGGGGCAAATTTGACTCAATGCTGATTCGGGATGCAAAAGAAGCAGGAGCAGAGGTCAGGGAGAACTCTAAGGTTGTCGATCTCACCATCGAAGATGACTTTGTGAAGGGTGTTGTTGTAAAGAGTGGTGGTGAGATTGAGAGGATCGAGGCGGACATAGTAATTGGCGCTGATGGAAATACCTCTACTATGAGGCGGAAATTGGGAGCATTTGTTGACAACCCGGAGAGAATCTCCCTTTGGTCTTCGTGCCATATCAGACTCACGTCAGATCTGATCGATGAGCGGATTGGTGATAGGATCGAGATATACTTTGGAGAAGATATCTCAAAAAGTGCTTATGCATGGATATTTCCCAAAAGAGAGATCGTGACTGTAGGAATAGGGGCCATGGTCTCTGAAGTGAGGGAGGATAATCTCCGTCTGAAGGAACGGCTGAATAAATTCATTACGAGCCATCCAGTGGCAAGTAAGAAGCTGGAAGGTGGAAAAATACTCATGAATCAGGGTGGCAGGATAACTTGTTATGGGACATCTTCAAAGACTTACTTCAACGGTGCGATGCTGATAGGAGAAGCCGCAGGGCATGCAATGGCTACCTCAGGTGAGGGAATATACTACGCAATGGCAGGCGGGGTGATCAGCAGCGACTGGGCGATAAAGGCAGTCTCTGAGGGTGATTTCAGCAAGGAATTCCTATCTGGTTACGAGGATGCTTGGATGAGTGAGATGGGATCCGATCTTGACAGATCTGTAAAGATGGGCAAACTGAGTAGTGCCCTTCAGACCCCTGTAAAGAGGGTGATCAAGACAGTTAAAGAAGATCCGAGAGCAGAACAATTTTTACTGGATTCCCTCTTGAAGAAGTCTTGGGGTCTCCTTTGAACTCGACTTTCTCACCTTCATCTGAGACTTGGCAACTATCTTTGCGATCCTCATGAAATTGGAATTCACCCTCTCGTAGGCTTCCTTTATTTTCCATTCAAGCCACTCCCTCTCAATAGTTGGATGGTCCCATACCATATTTTCTCCTGTTCCCCATTTACTTGGATCATTCTCCACTATACGATCCTTGAAACTTTCCCATTTTTTTGTGTTGGGTAACGGGACGTAGCAGGCAAAGTAGTAGAGATCGCAGTTGAGGCTTTTTGCCCACTCTATCTCGGCTTCTACATCAGCCTTCGTTTGATCTTCCCAACCGAGTATGAATGAGCCTAAGATGAGGACGTCGTTATCTATCAACTCCTGAGTCACCTCTTCGGCTGATGATGACTTTTTCAGATCGCTCCTCTCATAACCTATGTACACTCCTGTAAAACCATTTTCTACTAGGTGAGGTATCTCGTACTTTTTAAGAAGTTCTGTCCCGCCCCAAGTGAGCCATGGTGTTGCGAGTCCCTGCGCCCTTCGCTCAGAGAAGAACTCCTCGATCCACTCCCTGTGCAAAAAGAAGTTATCATCCTGAAAGAAGTAGAAGCGCCTTTCGTTCTCTTTCATATGTGCTACCGCTTGAGATGGTGTAACAAGCTTTCGGGGTCTTTCATACTCCTCTGTTATCTGACAGAAGTCACACCCCATAGTGCAGCCAGCAGTTCCTACAATCGATCCAACTGTTGTTCTTACCGGTCCAAAGCCAAATTCCATATCTGATATTGGGATCCTATATGGACCAGAATTAACCGGCTCATTCAACCACTCCCTCAACCATTCTATACCCCAACCAGTACAAATACCGTCGAATAGATCGTTTACAGGCTTCATGTTAAATGCTCCATGACCACCTCCGACGATCCTTACATCAGAGATCTCCCTTGCGAGATAGATCATCTCTTCCACGATATCTGTGTGGTTTATGAGAAATGAGATACCTAAATCAGTAAATCTGCCACTCTTCAGGTGATTGGCATATTCTTCCCATGTTGGAAACTGTAAAAGTTTATGTGGCGTTGAGATGTTCTCAGAGAGGAAATCCAGGCCGTATATCGGCGCAGGGACGTCGATTGATGTCCCCCATCCACTTCGCTGCCACCACCCGACGGGTGAAGTCAAAAGAATTTTTCTTCCCTCGTTATACATGATCAAACCCTTCTATACCTGAAGGGTTATTATCATATATATAAATGTTATTTAAAGTGACTATATCCCCTAAACCCGACCTCCTCGCCTGACTCCTTAAGAGCTATTCCACCGGATGTGACTTCACCGATCACATTACATGGCACTTTTTTCAATACTGATGCTACATCCTTTCTTTTTATCGTGAAGAGTAGTTCAAAATCCCCACCTCCGTAGATTGACACGTCCAGTGGGTCTTCAAATGTATCCTTCACTCCTTCAGCTATCGGTATCTTCTCTTCATCAATTAGAAAACCGACTCCGCTGGCATCTGAAAGTTCATATAAAGAGATGGCAAGGGAATCACTTATATCTGTCATTGAGGTTGCAAATTCTGAAAGAACAAGCCCCTCATTAATTTTTGGTTCCGGTTCGAATAGAGATTTCAATAAAGATGCCTCGATGCTGTCAGGTACACTCGCTTCGCCAAGAGCTATCCTGAGCCCTGCGGCAGCACCACCCAAGGATCCCGTTACGCAGAGGATCTCACTCTCGACAGCACCTGCCCTTCTGACGATACCATCCTTTGAAGCAGTTCCGATAGCACTTCCGCAGATTGTGAGTTCATCGTGGGAATCGATATCCCCACCGACTATGCTCACGTTGTACTTTGAAGCGCACCTATTCATTCCTTCACCTAGCTCTTTTATAAATTCTTGTTCGGTACAACCCGGTAGGCCGATCGAGAAGAGCAGTGCAATAGGTCTAGCACCCATTGAAGCGATATCACTGAGGTTTACCGCCACACTCATCCATCCTATCTGAGCTGCTGTCATCATATCAGGAAAATCTGTCTTCTTGTGAAGCATGTCTGTCGTAAGTACAAGAGAGCCCCCTCCTATATCCATAACCGCGCAGTCGTCCTCTCCTGCACCGATCAATACACTTTCACCCTTCCCAAACGATCTGCTCACAATCTCGATTATTCTCTTTTCGGTAAGATCGATCGCCTTCATCAAAACTCAATTTATATGGTAACATATATTAAGATAAAGCAATTAAGTATGAAGGGTCTGAGACCTATCTCGACTGAGGATCAATTTTATGAATGAGACAGATAAATATGAGTTCAGAAGAAGCCTGGAATTGCTTAGGGATAAAAGTGGTAGGGGTACTGAGCTTATATCTCTTTATATTCCTCCGGATAAGCAGATCTCCGATGTAGTGGCGCAGTTGAGAGATGAACACGGTCAGGCGTCGAATATTAAGAGTAAATCAACAAGAACTAACGTTCAGAGTGCACTCGATTCCATATTATCTCGTTTAAAGTATATACGAAAGCCTCCGGAAAACGGAATCGTACTTTTCTGTGGCGCGGTTGATGTTGGTGGTGACAAAACTAATATGGAGACGACGATAGTTGAACCACCACAACCCATAAACATATATAAGTACCATTGCGATTCCAGATTCTTCCTTGAACCGCTTGAGGATATGCTCTCGGAGAAGAAGACTTACGGACTTCTCGTTCTTGACAAAAGAGAGGCAACTGTTGGTCTGCTTGTCGGAAAACGTATAGAAGTGCTTAAACATATGACGTCATCGGTACCTGGCAAGCACGGTAGAGGTGGGCAGTCCCAGAGACGTTTTGAGAGGCTCAGAGAGATTGCAATTGAGGATTTTTATAACAGAATCGCATCTCATGTGAACGATGTCCTCGTACCTATCGATCACAAGGTTCTAAAAGGCGTCATCATTGGAGGGCCTAGTCCGACCAAGGAAGAGTTCATCAAGGGAGAGTACCTTCATCATGAACTTCGCAAGAAACTACTAGGAGCATTCGATGTCTCTTACACAGATGAATCCGGTTTGAGTGAGCTTGTTGATCAGGCAGGGGAGAAACTCTATGAGATAGACCTCATGAAGGAGAAGCGTGCAACGTCCAAGTTCATGCGTGAACTGGTCAACTCGAATCTCGCAGCCTATGGTGAAGAGGAAGTCAGAAGAAAGCTACAAGATGGCGCTGTTGACATCCTTCTCATATCAGAGGATCTGAGGCGTACAAGGGCAAAGATCGGTTGTACAAACTGTGACTACGAGCGCGATGAAACATTCAAAGATCTCGACTTTGAGAATCTTGATTTGAGTAACTGTCCAAAGTGTGGCTCCGGCTTAATAGTAGAAGAAGAGTCGGACATAGTTATGGAATTCTCTGAGCTTGCAGAGCGTACTGGCGCTGAAGTAGTTATGGTATCAACCGATTTTGAAGAAGGTTCCCAGATATACCGCGCATTCGGTGGGATAGCTGCAGTATTGAGGTACTAATAATAAAAAATGTTATTAGGGCCCTATTAAAAAAATGACCCCAAACAGCCTAACTTTTTGTAATTTTATCGCGGTCGTATCAATCTCTCATGAAGAAGATCAATCCTGCAATCAGGCCAATACCACCGACGACGAGCCATACAATCCAGATTATTAAGTCTATAAGCCCGTCCATTCCCATAAATCCAATCAGCAAATCAAATATTGCCCATCTTAGGAGTGGAATCAAACCCCATATTAGCAGAACCGCTGTACCGGCTACCATCAGGAGCCCACCCAATACTCTATTCCTTAGCTTAGCCATCTTCACCCTCCTTTTCACACCATCAAAGATATATAGCGCTTATATTTATTATAATAATTTTTCCTATCAATTGAATGGCCTCAAATTATATTAATTTATCGCTATTGAAATTCATTAACATTAGTTCGCTCACAACATGTTTTTAAAAATTTTGATCTCATTCCGGCCAAAATTTTGCCTTATTTATCAAAAAGCGATTATTGAACCTCTTTTTTATGGGAAAAAGTCTAAATAACTCTCGGATAATTCTGAATTATATTCAGGTATAGGAGTCCTCTTTATCCAATCTGCACGCCAATCTTCTGATCAAAAATATTTAAGAACTCTTCCATCGATCCTTTGGGAATTGTTGCACCTGCGGCAATATCGTGCCCTCCTCCAATTCCGCCGACAGTTTTAGCCGATTCTGATATGGCGGCACCAAGATTAAGCCCCTTTCTAACCAGTTTTTGATTACCCCTTGAGGAGATTTTGATCCCGTCTTCTGCATCGACAATCCCAATTATCGGGATACTTCTATTGTATGTGTTCATACTCATTCCTGCAATAATCCCTACAATAGTCTCCCTTATCTGGTCTCCGGCATAAAAGTACTGAAGATTGTCGAGTTCGGTGACGCCAATGGATTTAACAAGTTCCAAGCCTTGTACAAGGTTTCTTCTGTGCTCAGACAGTAATGATCGCGCACGCCTGTATGCATCTTCTCTATCACCCAAACAGACTGCAAGACCGACAGCGGCGAAATCGTATCTTGCTGTAGCATTAAGAAGGGTGGAATACTCCGAAGCGTCTCGCATCTCCGAACCCTCTTCCTCTCTTTTCAAAGTATAGACTTCTCCGACCAATCGTTCTAATCTACTTTGAGAAACGCCTTTTGATATACAGTGCTGGATCAGATTTGAGACGATCTTCTGTTTCTCTTCAATAGTTAGATCTATCCATCTCCTCCAATCTTCACGTTTGAGCTCTATTCCAATTCTTTGTAAAAAACTGATTGACGCTTGCTCATTTCCAGTTATTCCAGGTATATAAGGGTCATTTGAGTACTGAAGAAGCATATATATCGGTCTAGTCTGCTTTCCAAAGAACCTTACATCTTTTTCAGGGCTCAAAACACCTACCTCTTCTCCTATCTTCAAAATTTCACGGTTCATTCCTACAAGCTTACCTTCTCTTCTTGCTTGAAGATCTCCAACTGCGCCCACAATTGCCAGATCTGCAAGGTCTCTGTTGTCACCGAGGGATTGGGCAAGAATAAATGCTGTTCCCGAGCCACTCAGTTCGTGACTTCCATCAATTCCAAAAATATGTGGGTTCAGGTGTAGGTCAATCTCACCATTTACTTGATGGTGATCCACAATTACTGAGGTGAACTGAAACTCCGATATCTTCCCAGCTAGCCCACTTCCAAGATCTGTGAAAATAACAAGATCAGTCCCTTGGTTGGCTATATCCTCGAGGGCAGAGAGGTCCAGTTGCTTCAGAAATTTTACATCCGATTCTATCCCGGCCCTCTCTAGTGCTTTACATATAATTGCGGCCGAGGTCAGTCCATCCGCATCTATATGTGAAACTATAAGGGCCCTCTTATGCTCCTTTATCGTGTCGGCACATCTCTTGGCTTTTTTTGACATTTCGTGCATTGGAGGCTAATTTGTCAAATGTTATATTAAATACTTTTGTGTCTTTTGCTAACGGTATAAAGAGTAAAAATTTTTGGGACACTTGACGCAAAAAAGGAAGTTATAAGTAAGATCGTAAGCAGAGTAAAGAATGGATTTACCAGACGATTTTTAAGGCTGATGATTATGGTTCTTTCAGATGTACAATCAGATAATCCTGATATTCAGATCAACCTGACTCGGGTTGGTGTAACTGACGTGAAGAAGTTAGTAGAGGTTGCAAGAAGTAACAAGCGTCCGATTGTGTTGATATCATCATTTGACATTTTTGTAGACCTTCCGGCGAATATCAAGGGGGCCAATCTTTCACGTAATTTTGAAGCTATAGATGAGGTTCTCGAAGAGGCGATAGAATCACCGGTATATGAGATAGAAGAACTCTGTTCTGAAGTTGTGAAAAGGCTTCTCGATCGACATGAGTATGCCTCAGATGCAGAGGTTTGGATGAAGAGTGAGTATGTAATAAAACGTAAGACTCCTGTAAGCAAGATGCATTGTCAAGAGGTCGTCGACATATTTGCTGAAGCCAGGGCCAAAAGAAACGGCTCTGTCAGGAAGATGATCGGTGCAGAGGTGACTGGAATAACCACATGTCCTTGTGCACAACAGATTATGCAGGACCGGGCGACAGAGGAGCTTAAAAAACTTGGCGCAAATAGCGATCTTATAGAAAATTTCCTTAAAAGCGTGCCTATGGCAACACACAATCAAAGAGGAAGGGGTTATATCTCAATAGATGTACAGGATGGATATGAGGTATCTCTTGATAGGATTATTAAGGTTATACATGAATCAATGAGTTCAGAGACCTTTGAACTGCTTAAGAGGATGGATGAAGCTTATGTTGTTGAAAATGCCCATAGAAACCCTGCATTTGTTGAAGACTGCGTCAGAATAATGGCAAAGAAGATGGTAACTGATTTTGAGGATCTTCCGGATGAAGCGGTGATCACAATCAAGCAGATCAACGAAGAGAGCATCCATAAACATAATGCGTTTGCAGAAAGAATTGCTAAAATGGGTGATCTTAGAAAAGAGATACAAAAAACTTGATTTATGGATCTTGAAGGAATATATGAGGTCAAAAAAGAGATAGAAGCAATTGGAGAGGAGCGGTTAGTAGAGTTAGAAAATATTTATGGTAGAATCAGTTCTGCTATCGTTGAATTTGATGGAACACCAAACAAATATGTTTACCGCGTAGAACTTATAAAGCAACTTAACAAGATCGCCAGGAAGATTCAGAACTCATCAAAACTATCTGCTGAAGATGTCGAAAAGTTTGATCTCACGTTGAGTCTTCTTAAGAAATGGAGGTTCGTATCTGCAAAGGATGCCCTCAAAACGATCGAACCTACTGCTGGCCTCAGGGAAAGGAAGAAGTCCCTGCTCGATAACTATCGAAGAGAATACAATATCCAAAAAGAACGGAAAAATACCATAAAAAAAGAGATAGAAAGGCTTAATGCTATCTTTAAGTATCCCATTCTGGATGAAGAAGAGATATTGCTTAAAAGAGAAGAGTTAAAGGGATATAACTCAAACGTATCGGATATTTTAAGGGAATTCGTTCAAAATACTTCTTCACGCGAAGTCATAATGATAAGTCTTGACGCTCAATATTTTCCCGAGCTTATATTCCCACATCCTTACGATCCAAAGGGTGCAGGAGAACTCCATAATTATCTGAAGAGTGAGAAGATTGGCGGGGAGCCTATATATAAAATACTTGAATATAACCGATATTCAAGGGACCGCCTTTCTCACTATCTGGATAATCCCTCGCTCTTTAAAGATGTCACTGAGTCTAACATTGCATGGTTGGAATCGTTAAACGAGTTGTGGAAGAAAAATACCGCAAAAATTACGTTTGGGGAGCGAAAGGAATTGCTTTATATCCGGATTAGACGTATGATATCGTTTATATCCTCAATCGCAAAATACACAAATATTTCCCCTAATATGGCAGTGGAATACCTAATTTCTCAAAGAAAATTGATCATCTCCGGAGAGTACGATATATTCTTGGAATCGGATCGATTAAAGGAAATTTATACTATGGATGAGATACAGAGGATGAAGGGCGGTGGATTGAGTCAAGAAATTGAATCTCTTAAAAGAGAGCTTAAAGGGATCGAAGAGGAACTTGATTTAATTCCAGAGCCGAAGGAACTATTGTGAAAATCGGGTAAGTAAGACATGGAGCTCTTTAAAACAACAAATATACCAAGTATTCTAAAATCAGATTTTACACTTTTGGTGCCGTCCCTTGCTATAATCTTGCTGGGGGAACTGTTGATATTTTTTGGAGCTTTAAGTTCCGGTGTCATATTTCATGCAATCAACTTGAATGCACTAATCCTTCTGATAATCTCTTTAAGAAACGATGAGAGACTTCTTGAAAAAAAAATCTCGTCAACCAGTGAAGAATTTAAATTGGAAACTTGCCAAGTAGGCGAAGTTAAAAAGTTAAGGAAGCAGCTTATTCAGTCCATAATTTTACTTTTGCAGTTGAGAATACTGAATGTGTCTATGCCTATCTTTTTCACGATTACTATGTATTGGTATCCATTGATATACAGTCCAATGTTCATATCACTATATTTAATGATTAAGAACCAAAATATCTCTCCCAGATCTCTTGGGTTCACGACTGATCGTTTACATATCTATATAATTCCCGCTGTCCTA
>JAXHTN010000054.1:0-10732 GCA_034190145.1 Halobacteriota archaeon
ACTTTTTTATGCCCTCTTTTATATGTAATTTTCACCGTTACCTCTAGTCTGAGTACTTTTGAAATCAAGATAGCACCGATTCTTTGTGAAGCAATTTCAGCTCCAACGGTTTTTTGGTATACCATCGAGGGTTTTTCTGCCATTATGGGTGTATCACCCACCTTAGTCCACAAATTTTTTTCTTCATCTGCTGAAAATGAGAAACTGCTAGTGGTTCTTATCCTATTGACTTGGTCAGGAATTGGAGCTCTGATAGGTGCAGGTGTTGGATATCTGATAGATTAGAGGCAGGGAACAGCATGAAGGGAAGAGATATCATATGGGCGAAGAAGATCAAAGGTAGGAAAAGCAGAATATCGAGGCAGCATCCCATATTTGAGAGAATGGTGTCCGAACAATTTATGGGCACCTGGATGTTTTCAAAAAACTTTTAGGAAAAGTTTTATCAAAAATGCTTCGCGATCAGTGGGCCATGTTTGGGAAGTGGTAGATAGTTATATTTTTACACAGGGCAATTCATCTAACAAAGAGAAGTGTCCGATCTCCTGCGGAGATTGGACTAAAGGGGCGCTCTGCACCCCTTGTTTTGATTAACCTTTTATTTAAAAGGTTACTAACAAGCCTGGTACCTATAAGTACGGGGTACAGGGACTCCATCCCGATCATACCATGGATAAAACTAAAATCAATAATAAGATTTATATTCCGTTGAGTATTATTCGAATCACATGCCAAGTCCGGTGAGAATTACAATTGCTCTCGACGATGACACGGCTAAACTCTTCGAAGATATGAAGAGAGAGACGAGCCTCTCCCAGAGTGAGCTCGTTAGACGTGCCCTAAAGTTCTATTCGGATAATCGAGAGGTCATAAATTCTAGTAAAAATCTGGTTGCCTATATGGATATGCTCCCAAGTGGGGAACACGTAATACTAGACATGGACCATTGGTTCCTCTTCTTGAAACTTATCGAGAATTCACCAGACGCGACCGAATTCTGGGACATGTGTAAGAATGTTGCAGATTCACACGCAGAGCAGCTTTCAAACAGGGTAAGTTCATTAAAAGAACTTCTTGAGCGACTTGAGGTCTGTAACTTCTTCAAACTCATTGAAAATTCAGATGAAGAATATACACTACTTCTCAGTACCGACATAACAAAGGAGTGGGTCAAGAGATTGGTCGAAGATTTTTCAGTCAGCATGGGCTTTAATATCGAGATCAAGGAAGATATCTCAAAACTGAGAGTGAGGGTTGTAAGGGGTTGATTGAATGACTTCGAAGATCGATGACTTGGATCTAAAGATTATAACAGAGCTACAAAAAGACGCCCGTCAGAGCTTCAAAGAGATTGCAGAGAGGTTGGGGGTTGCGGAAGGTACTGTTTACAATAGGGTGAATAAATTAAAAGATCTTGAAGTTATCAAGAGATTTGTTCCTGATATTGATTATTCCAAACTTGGATATGATCTGAGTGCTCTTATCGGCATCGTTGTAGAGGGGGGACATCTTCCTGAAAAAGAAGAGGAGATAGCAAAAGATCCAAATGTCCTCGCCGTCTACGATGTGACAGGCGAGTATGACGTGATGATAGTTGCAAAGTTCAAAGATCGTGCCGGTTTGAATGACTTTATAAAGAGCATAGTTGCCATGAAGTACGTTCAAAGGACCTACACGATGGTTGCACTTAATGTGGTAAAAGAGAATTTGAGTAGCCCCAGCCTACTGACTATGTGGAAGAAATGAGTGTTCAAACCGGTTAATTCTAAAGCTTTACGGAATCGTCAGGTTTTGCAAAATATGGAATGGATGCGACTGCACCTATTATGCCCCTCCCTTCCATTAATATCTTAAGGCCACTTTCATCCGAAGCTCTTCTGGCTTCTTCGATACTTACTTCCCTACTCTTACAAGCAGCAGCGTATTCTCCAAGTGAAGATGCATCAAAACCCTCGAATACAACCATCCCCGTCTCCTCAGACGAGGTCAATTCACTAAGTTCCCTCTTGAAGTTACTGATCAACTCATCACTTTTTGTGCAGGCAAATTCAACAACAGTCGCGACACAGTTCTGTGTCTTAATCTTTACAGGATGAAGCTGAACAATTGAATGTGAGATATACCTAGCATCTCTGTCATCTACCTTGCAAGCGATATTATGTACAAGGGACCAAGTCGCGCCTTCTTCCTTTGTATCAGTGTCATCGACTCCGATAAGCACTCGCCTCCTACGGGGAAGGGTAATCGTTCCTCTGCTGCGCTTGCTACCGCCTGCTTCAGTCATTTCATAGCTAATCACGTCCTCAGCGAGTGCGCGACATAAAGTAGCACCAACACCGCCCCCACCAAGACCTACGTAAGTCACCTCGACAGTACGATCATTTATAATTGCAGACTCAATTCCTGCAGCAGAGAAAGTTGGAATAAGATCAAGATCGGACCCCCCTGCATCCAAAAGATACCTAGTTGTATTCCCAAGGGTCTTGCACTCTTTTATCAATGGACTTGATGAAATGAAATGATGTCTGGCCCATGCTGCTCCACCATAACAGTTATTCTCCTCGATTAGATCTATCTGCTTTCCGGCTTCGTCACATATAGCAAGTATATCTTTGTAAGGTGTCACCCATGGTTTTATAGTTGTCATTGTCGGCTACTGATAGTTTAAGTCTGTACGGTATTAGATATTGTGGTTTTAAACAGTGCAATTTCTCGGACCTGCATCTGCATCCAACTATAATGATCACCTTATCATACTAAAGATAAATTCCCTGAATATGGGGGAGGGGTTTCCCGGCCTCGACTTGAACTCAGGGTGGAACTGCGTTGCCATGAAAAATGGATGAGATGGTATCTCAAGAACCTCCATCCGTCCATCAGGAGAGACTCCAGAGAATACAAGACCCTGATCCTCCATAGCCTTAATATAATTAGGATTTACCTCGTACCTGTGTCTGTGACGTTCAAGAATGACCTCCTGATTGTTGTAAATCTTGTGAGCTTTTGAACCCTTAAGTAATTTAACAGGTTGTGCCCCTAGTCTCATGGTACCACCCAGACCCTCGGTTGCATTCTGCCCAGGTAGAAGATCAATTATAGGATCTTTTGCCCTTGGTTTTATCTCTGTGCTATGAGCCTTATCAAGACCGAGTACGTTTCTTGCAAATTCCACTGAAGCCATCTGGAATCCAAAACAGAGTCCTAGGAACGGAATATTATTATTTCGTGCATAGTTAATTGCCATTATCTTTCCATCTGTCCCCCTCGAACCGAACCCTCCGGGGACGATAAGTCCGTTGCCCTCCCCGATCAACTCAACTTTTTCAGGGTTCTTCTCAAGCTCTTCAGTATCTACCCATCGGATATCGACCTTTGTTTCATGAAAAGCGCCTGCATGTTTCAGTGCTTCGTCGATACTTATGTATGAATCTCCACCGATGTACTTTCCAGCCATGGTGACAACGACTTCACGATCACTTTTCTCCATTCTTGAAACAATATCTTCCCAGCCTTTCATATAGCCACTGCCATGTAGATGCTTCTGAGCGCCGAGATCGAAGCGATCTATCACAAACTCGCCGAGACCTTCACCCTTGTAAACGATTGGTACTTTGCAGATATTGTCAACATCATAACCACTAATAACGGCCCTTTCATCAATGTTGCAGAAGAGGGCGATCTTTCTCCTTGAATCATCAGTCAATCTTTCTTTGCATCTTGCTATGATAAGATCCGGTTGAATACCACGTTCCCTGAGCACGGCAACCGAATGTTGTGTAGGTTTGGTCTTCTGCTCATTCGTACTTGCGATCGGAACAAGAGTTACATGGACAAATAAAGTATTCTTAAACCCTTCCTCTGTCCTGAGTTGTCTTGTAGCTTCGAGGAACGGTTCTGATTCAATATCACCAACAGTACCACCAACTTCAATCAAGACAACATCAGCCTTAGTCCTTCTTGCAATAGCCCTACATCTTCGCTTGATCTCATCAGTTATATGAGGGATGATCTGAACTGTCTGGCCTAGGTAGTCCCCCCTCCTCTCCTTCTCGATGACCTCTGCATATATCTGACCAGTGGTTATGTTGTGGTCTTTCATTATGTCTTGGTTGAGAAAACGCTCGTAGTTGCCTAGATCAAGATCAATCTCTCCACCATCTTCCGTTACCCATACCTCTCCATGTTGGTACGGATTCATGGTTCCCGCATCCATATTCACATATGGGTCTATCTTGATTGCAGTAACACAGAGCCCAAGACTCTTCAAGATAAGACCGATTGAGGCAGAAGTTATTCCTTTTCCAAGCCCACTCATAACACCGCCAGTAACGATAATATACCTTGTATCCATAGACATCACACACTTAAATTAAAAGATCTTTTGAGGCTATAAAGGGTCAAGAACACTATCAAGATCGAAGCAGACAACGAGCCTACAAATGGATCTCTATTGCTGTAGACGCTAAAAGTTAAAAAAAGCAAGAACATGATGAGGACAATTGTAACACTATATACCATTAGCTGAGTATGACTGGTAAATGACCCAAAGTCAATACTTATTGGTTCCCTCTTCTCTTTCTTCGTCACCTCTTTTGTCAACTTATCACCAACGACAACCTCATGTTTCATCTCCTTCATAGGTATCCTGAACTTGAAACTCTTCTTCTTTGATCCATACCCCGTTGTTATGAATATATCACCCTCTTGAGCGCCCCCCTCCTTTGGCAATCTCAGTATCATAGGTATTCTCTCTTCGTATTTTACATACGGGTTATCTTTGAAGAAACTGACCTGGTTACGGACCTCATCACTTACAGAGAGATGAATATGCCCCGGATTTCCATAGTTTATTATGATGAGTTCGATGCTGACCTCATCTCCAATGTTAATAGGGATAGTCATCTCATCGAGATCAAACTCTATTGAGTTTGCTTTTATCCTATTAACGTGGATGCGTTGTTGAATTTTGGCCATCTTTCATCACATCCCCTTTTATCAACCACATCCCATTAAAAACTTGTTCTCAACAAGACTTTGAATCCGGTGAACCGGACCTTGCATGGAATATTTTGCAAGTATCAACTATGAATTCTGGACGCTCATATACTATAATTATTTTTATATAATAACCGAGATTATCCGAAATTTATCGGTTTAAACACAACTTTTATGCCATCTCCTCGACAAAATCAGGTGACAGGAGGCAAAAGATGATATCACTGATCAGGGGAACGATTGAACTGAAGACCGACGAGTATGTTGTAGTCGATGTTAATGGGCTAGGATTAGAGATATCAGTACCTTTGTCAACACTTGTTGGACTTGCCGAGATAGGTGAAGAAGTTAAGCTTTTTACACACCTCCAGATGAGGGACGATTCCTTGAGGTTGTACGGTTTTTTGAGTCTTAAAGAGAAGGAGCTATTTGAACTTCTCATCAACATCTCCGGAGTAGGACCAAAGATGGCAATCTCGATTCTTTCAGATATCCCGCAAGAGAAACTTGAGAGAGCCATTATTCAAGAGGACTTGGTAACACTGACAAACGTTAGCGGAATCGGAAAAAAGACAGCTCAAAGATTGATTCTTGAACTGAAAGAGAAGATCGGTCAATTAAGTTACGATGTTGATTTTGATTCGGGAACCATGGGAAGTGATATCCTCGATGATGCCGTTTTTGCGTTGGTATCTCTGGGTTACAGCGAAAAAGACGCCAGGAAGAGTGTGAAAACCGCCTCAGAATCTATCAAAGGTACTTACACTCTCGAGGAGCTTATAAAGAAGACTCTTGCAACCTTATGAAAGGAAAAGATTAAGCTAGTTCCAGTGTCATCTATCTCCGATGGATACGGAAAGTAAGATTGAGCTTGTTACAAGGCCACCCTCAAGAGAGGTTGTAACAAACGAAGATCTGAGGAATCTCTTCGAGACAGAAGAGCATCCAAAACACTATATCGGGTATGAGGTCTCCGGTATGATCCACCTTGGTTCCGGATATATGGCCGCATGTAAGATCAAAGACCTCCTCAAGGCAGGAGTTAAACCGACGATCTTTTTTGCTGACTACCATGCATGGATCAATGGAAAGCTTGGTGGGGATCTTGATGTTATTAAAAAAGTTGCTAAGAGGTACTATCAGAAGGCCTTCGAATCACTCGGATTGCAAGATGTTGAGTACATCTTTGCTTCAGACCTCTACGAAGATTTGGACTACTGGACCCAGGCAATAAAGATCGCTAATAACGTGACAATTAAGAGAGTTATGAGAACACTTGCTATAATGGGTAGGCAGGAGGCCAATATCAACAAAGTCGCTCAGCTGATGTATACGCCTATGCAGGTTGCCGATATATTCTTTATGGATGTCCAATTAGCCCATTCCGGGATGGACCAGAGAAAGGCCCATATGGTGGCAAGAGAGGTGGCGCCAAAGATAGGAGAGGAGAAACCGGTTGCACTTCATCACGGACTTCTAATGGGTCTAACATCACCGCGAAGGGCCGGTTATGACGAGGATGAACTACTTGACCTCGAGATATCTTCAAAGATGAGTAAATCCGCTCCAAACACATGCATATTTATTCACGATTCGCCCGAGATCATTATGGAGAAGATGAAGAAGGCTCATTGTCCTTTGAAAGAGATAGAGAACAATCCTGTTCTTGAGCATTGTAAATATATAACATTCAACGAGCAAGAATCGATTTATATAGAACGACCGGCAAAATATGGGGGAGATCTGGAGATCCAAAGTTATGAAGAGCTAGAGGCTATATATAGGAGAGGAGATCTACACCCTCTCGACCTGAAGATTGCTTGTGCCAAATCATTAATCGAGGTCTTGACACCATCAAGGACATATTTTGAGACCCATCCCGAGTTGCTCGATGTATTCAAAGAAGTGGAGATCACAAAATAACTCCAACCAAACCCAATACATAGGTTAAAGGAGTAGTAGTGCGTCTATCATTGATGTATAAGTATGAGGTGTTCGTCTGGTAAATAAGCAATCAAGTCAGAATCAAGGAATCGGAGAGGTGACGCGTGTACGTCGCCCGAATGCAAAATACGGAGAGATATTGGCAACTGTGGACAGTATGCTTGGTGCAAATCACATCAAGGTGAGATGCATGGACGGTAAGGTCAGAATCGCCAGAATTCCCGGCAAGATGAGAAAGAGGCAGTGGATACGTGAAGGGGACATCGTAATAATCGTGCCATGGGATTTCCAGGATGAAAAGGCCGACGTGAAATGGAGATACACTAGACCACAGGTTGCGTGGCTACAGCGCAGAGGATACCTATAAATCCAAATATTATTTTTATGGCCGAAAAGAAGATAAGGGAAATAGATGAAAGGCTTGAAGGGCTTCTGATAAAGGGAAAGGAGTCTGACAGTTACAAGATCAGAGATGATGTTTTTGATGAGGCAACTCTGAAGACACTCTACAAGCTCTCAAAAAAAGGGGCGATAAGTGCGATGGGGGGATCCGTAAGCACAGGTAAAGAGGCCAATGTATTCCACGCTCTGGGTGAAGGAGATGAGGAGTATGCGATAAAGATATACAGGATTGCAACTTCTGATTTTAAGTCTATGCAAGACTACCTCGCAGGAGATCCAAGGTTTGGGAATATCAGAAACGATAAAAAGAGTATTGTGTTTGCATGGACAAAAAAAGAGCTGAGAAATCTAAATCGATCGCATAATGCTGGGATTCGTGTTCCTAAACCGATAACATCGGATAGGAATGTACTAATAATGGAATTTGTGGGTAGAGATGGGATTGCCGCACCGAGATTGAAAGACATTAAGTCTCAACTTGATGACGTTGACGAAGTATTTGAAAAGATAGTCGAGTATATGGTGACACTCTACAACGATGCCAATTTGGTTCACAGTGACCTGAGTGAATTCAATATATTGTATGATGACGGGCCAGTTCTGATAGACATGGGTCAAGCCGTAACACTCGATCACCCCAAGGCAGAGATTTTCCTAGAAAGAGATGTAAAAAATATTATCAGATTCTTTGGAAAACTCGGTGTAAAAAGCGATGAGTTGGGCATACTAGATAGGATAAGAGATAAGAAGGAGAATTAAACCTCACTTCTCTTTAAAATAAGGTATTATCGTATCTCCGTATATCTTCTCTACCTCTTTAGGGCTTGGACCCATATTCATAAGGCTGAAATGCCTGACGCCGGCTTTCACAAAATTATCGATCTTCTCGATCACCTCATCGGCATTACCATTCACTGCAAATTTATTTGAGTTTCCCGGCAACTTTCCTTTTCGGATGACAGATGTATAAAGCTCAAGGCAAGGCTCAACTTCACTAACGTCCCTTCTTGCCTCCTTTGCACCTGCTTCAACCTGTTTCAAGTGCTCTTTATAAGTATCAGGAGTCTCAACAATTGGTACCCATCCATCACCTATCTTGCCTGTTATTTTTCTTGATTTTGGGCTATTTGCAGCAATATAAATAGGTATCTGATCCTGAACTGACTTGAAATCCAGGTAGGCTTTCTTCATCTTGTAGAATCTACCATCATAGCTAAATCTGTTCTTCTCATCAGATGCCCAGAGCTTTCTCATTATTTCTATCGATTCTATCATCCTGGAGACGGGTTTATCCCACTTTATATCGAAAGGATCGAGGTTCATACCCTCGCCAGCACCAATACCAAGGACTAATCTCCCATTAGAGATCAGATCAACAGTCGATGCTGTCTGGGCAAGAAGCGCAGGGTTTCTCCTATGTGGGTCTGTGACACCGGTTATAAGCTTTAATCTCTCTGTCTTTGCGGCTATGACACTCAGGACGCTCCATGCCTCGACAGTAAATCCGGATGCGCCGGGAAATGTCAGATGATCCGGTATCCACAAGGAATCGAATCCCAAATCTTCAATTCTTTTAACAAGACCATACACCCTATCTATCGGTTTTGGTAGCGGATATACCACCATCATCCCAAATTTTACATCTTCCATCGATCCACCTACAAATAAGTTGACTCAACAAGTCAAAGTAATAACATGCTGATAAAACTTCCGTAAAGTGCCAATAAAAAGACCTTATTTCAGAAGATAGATAATGACATCGCAGACGTTGGTTCCCGTATTTCCTGTGAGAACAAGGGAGTTTTTAAGTCCTTTTAAGAGGGTGTTACTGTCAAAAGTTTCCAAATATGGCTCTACACCTGCCGTACCCCCATCAATTTGACTGAGTGAGTATTTATCGATTATTGCTCCGGCAACATCTTCCAGATAGTCCGAACCGTCAGTTCCTACACTCGCAAGGACCCAATCTCTTTCATAAGCATCCATGGTAAGTAAAGATGTAGCCACATAATGTTGATTCCTACCACCTCTTCCGGGATTTGATGGAAGTTTTGGGGTGGTCTCACCACCTATTAAAATGACATCATACCGATCGTACTTGTTATTAATAATCTCGATTGCTCTTTGTTTTGCAATTAAAGCCGGATCTCCCTTCTGCTCAGAAGTGATGATATGGGGAGAGTGTCCCATCTCTTCTGCTTTTGCCGACATTGCTTCAAGTGCGAGTCTGTTGTCGCCAATAATATAATTACTACAGTTATCCAGTCTCTTCGGTGTCTCTTCAATCTCACCATTAACACCCATTTTCAGAAGTGAAGTGACACTTTCTGGTGCTACTGAACTCAGACTATACTTATCAAGTACGCCATGAGCATCGGAAAATGTCGATGAATCTGGAGTTGTTGGCCCTGAAGCAATAATATCAAGATTGTTACCGATCACGTCTGATAAGATGAGGGATGCGACTTTGCATGGTGAGAAGAAATCGCCGAGACGACCACCTTTGATACCTGACAGATGTTTTCTCACCGCGTTTATCTCATGTATTTCAGCGCCTGAACCAAGTAACATCTTTGTGATCTCTTGCTTATCCTTTAGGGTTACATCACCTGCTGGTGAGGGCATGAGAGCAGATCCACCACCGGAGATGAGGCATATTACAAGATCGTCCTCGGTTAGGTTATAAGAGTCCCTTATGGCAAGCATCTCTTTGACACCGGCTACTCCTCTTTCGTCAGGAATTGGGTGTCCTGCTTCTATGATCTTTATCTTAGCTGTGTTGTAATCACTACTCTTGCAGTTTACAACTCCGCTAGCAATCTTTTCTGTATCGATAATACCTTCAAGGGTTTCGGCCATCAGTCCTGATGCTTTGCCACCACCGATTACAAAGACCTTTCCTGAGGAAATATCGTATGAATCACCCTCAATACTCAACACTTCCTTCTTAGAATCATACTTTACCGAGGACCTCATCACATTGGGTGGAAGAACCCTACTTATTCCTGCCTCGACTATCTCAAGGGCTTCACATCTCAACTTCGTTGTGGCTATCTCATCCCAATTCTTGATGATCATGATAATCACTACTTAAGAAGCTGGAACTGTTTTAAAGGTTTTTGGTGAAATTAGTACTTTCAAGGAAGTTATGCTCCTTTTCTTCAGGAATACCTGGTAGTAAAGGGAACAATCGAAGACAGTATGATCATCATAAAACAACTGTTTAATATAATATTAAAACCAATTGCTACCCTTGCAGATATCATCAGTGATTTGCAAAATAATGAAAATAAGGTGAAATTAAGATGGTTTTTTCAAAGGAATTTTTGGCAGTACTGATCTCTATACTTGTATTCTTAATTATAGCTCCTGTGGCATCAGGGGCAACATG
>JAXHTN010000055.1:0-10713 GCA_034190145.1 Halobacteriota archaeon
ATGGGTGTCCCACCCAATTGTCCTCCCATTTTATTATCACCTTTATATCAGATTTCTGATATTTGCAATTCTATATAAGGGTTGTGGTTGGTATTTTATTACAAAAACTCCCTTCTTGCAATTGCTAGCAACTACTCACAATAGTACCTATAGAATCTCCATTCAAAAACCGCTCCACTCCACCCTCTTGGGATGCATTGAAGATACAGGATGAGATATCAGACTTTGCAAGATCAATCAGCTCACTCACCTTACCAAGCATTCCACCGGTAACATCAACACTTTCCGATCCGCTCAAGTTATCCTTAAAATCCTCAAAAGTATCCGGAGTGATCTTTTCAAGGACTTTACCATCCACAAGTATTCCGTCGACATTGCTACCCAGCCCTACGGATTTTGCATTTAAGGATTTTGCAAGATATGTAACCTGTTGATCGCCTGAAAGTATCCTTACACCAACGCTCTTATCAAAGACAACATCACCGTGAAGTACCGGTATCATCTCATTTTCAAGAATGAGTTTTATCTGCTCAAGGAAGAACGAGCTTATCCGTCCGGCCTCAAGGGTTACACAACTCATAGGGTGAACCGGTGCAATGGGAAGACCTTTTCTGCTTAAAGAATCGATAAATATTCTGTTGAGTTCCTTTACTGCATTATGCGTGACAAGAATTCCTTTTGAGTCAAAATTGCTGTTGAGATCGTACTTTTCTGCCTGAATATGCCCGAAAGATCCCGCTCCGTGTACAATGACAAGGTCGCCTTTAATCGACCTTTCGATCTCTTCGGAGATCCTTTCCATCGTTTCAGTTCTTGCAGAGCACTCTATGCCTTTTTGTGTAATAACGCTTCCACCGATCTTGAGTATACACAAATCTCCCATTTACCCACCACATCCCGGTAACTTTAATTAACACCAGCTTATATAGCAGTTACCGTACATGAAGATACTTGTTGTAACCGGAAGGCTTGCAGAGAATACAGTAAAAGAGGCTTCAGAGGGTCTTGCCGATCTTATCACTCTCAACATTGATGTTGCTGCATTCATCACCCCCACATTGTTGCGAAGAGAGAGTGATAAACTTAAGTCGTATGATCTGATTCTAATTCCTGGAATCATAACAGCAGATTTTAGAAGGCTCGAAGAGGAGCTGGGTGTACCGATAAGGCTCGGCCCAAAACATGCGATAGATCTCAAATATATACTACCTCTTGCCGGTGAGATCGAGTTCTCAAAAAGTAGACCTGCTTGCGAGATATTAAGCTCAAAGAGAAGAGAGGGTGCACTGAGAGTTATTGAAGAACTAGAAGAAGATGCCGACTGTGCGTTTACTCTTAAAGGAATCAAGATAGGCAAGAGTTCATCGATGAAGGTGATGGGTGAGATTGTTGACAGCACCAGCATGAGCGAAGATGAGCTTACAGAAAAGATCATAGAGTTCACCTCGAAGGGAGCCGATATCATCGATATTGGAGTCGGGTTCGGTTGCGCAGAGGGTGAAGTTAGGGGTGCTCTTGAGATCGCACTTGAAGTATCGAATCTTCCTGTGAGTATCGATACGTCTGAGACAAAACATATGTTGATCGGAATCGAGTGCGGTGTTGACATGGTACTTAGCCTTGATCACAAGGGTCTGAAAGATGTGGGAAGGGTCGTCTCGGATCACGGAACTTCTGCGGTGATTATTGCAGATGATTCCGAAAGCCTTCATGAAAACATCAGACTTGCAGAGGAGTTAGGTATCGATAAGGTCATAGCAGACCCTGTTCTCTCACCAGTTGGTCACGGCATCACAAGATCACTTGTGGATTACTATAAATTTAGAGAGGAAGACCCAAAGACTCCACTCTTTTTAGGGGTTGGAAATGTCACGGAACTTATGGATGCAGACTCAATAGGTGTCAACGCACTTCTTGTTGGACTAGGAATGGAGCTTGAGGCAAGCATTCTCTTCACTCCAGAGTACAGTGATAAGGCGAAAGGTAGCATCAGTGAACTGAAACTTGCTTCTCAAATGATGACTCTATCAAGGGAGAGGAGAAGCACACCAAAGGATCTGGGCCTTGATCTACTTGTGGTAAAAGAGAAACACCGCAAGCTGAGGGATAAGGAAGATCATTTCGGCGGAAATGTCATCCAAGCAAAGAAAAAGAAGATGTGGAAGAGAGATCCCTCTGGACCATTTGAGGTTTATATAGATGAGGATAAAAAGTTGATATGTGCAAAGCACGGTGATCAGTTGATCGTAGGAACCGATGCGGATAAGATTTATAGCACCATCGAAGAGTTAGGCCTCATATCTCTTTTGAGTCATGCATCATATCTTGGTAGGGAACTGATGCGTGCCGAACTTGCCTTGAAGTTCAATAGGAGCTTTCTTCAGGATGATATCTTTTAGGCTTTCTACTTGCCAAAATAGATATATGATCTTGTATTCATAATAAGTGGAGATAATCATGTACCTTACAAAAGACGAAGAGAAGATGCTCGATGGCGAATGTGGTGAGGTTGCTCAGCGATTGTTTAGGTTGCTTGTACGTCTGGGTGACATCTACGGCGCTGACAAGATGATCCCTGTGGGATCGGTTCAGGTCTCGGGCGTATCTTACAAGTCGATCGGAGATCCCGGGATGGAGTTTCTGGAGGACTACGCAAAGAAGGGTGCAAAGGTGAAGGCACTTACTTATCTGAATCCTGCGGGGATGGATCTTGAGAGCTGGGAAGAGATGGGCTTTCCTGAAGAGTTTGCCAGAAACCAGATCAGGATAATGGACGCTTTCAGGGAGATGGGCATTGTCATAACCTCCACCTGTACACCTTATCTTGCCGGAAATCTTCCCAGATACAGGGAGCATATAGCATGGTCCGAGTCGTCTGCCGTATCTTTTTCTAACTCTGTAATCGGAGCTAGAACCAATAGAGAAGGGGGGCCCTCTGCACTCGCTGCTGCCATATGCGGAGTAACCCCGAATTATGGGCTACATCTGGACGAGAATCGGGCTCCGGACATCGTTGTAAAAGTTGATGCAGACTTTAAGCACAACTCTGACTACGGCGCACTCGGATATCTCGTGGGAAAAGAGGTCAAGAATAAAATCCCTTACTTTGTTTCACTTCCCGAGTCAAATACTGATCAATTGAAGGCTCTCGGTGCTGCAATGGCTGCCTCCGGTGCGGTTGCTCTCTACTATGTCCAGGACCAGACCCCTGATGCCAACCTCATGGATATAAAAGGTCTTGAGACGATTGATGTTACTGAAGCTGAGATCTCAAAGACTTATGAAACACTAAACACAGGCGAAGCATCTGACGTAGTAATTCTGGGTTGCCCTCATGCTTCCCTCAGGGAGATATCCGAAGTCGTTGACCTGGTTGAAGGAAAGAGGCTAAAAAAGCCCTTATGGGTCTGCACTTCACGAGTTATAAAAGAGGCTGCAAACAGGATGGGCTACACTAAGAAGATAGAAGAAGCTGGTGGAAAGATCGTTGCGGATACATGCATGGTCGTCTCACCGATTGAGGATATGGGCTTTGAGACCACAGGCGTTAACAGTGGTAAAGGTGCAAACTACCTTCCCGGATTTTGTAAGCAGAAAGTGGTATTTAATAATATCTACGAACTGATTGAGGAGGGGATCTGATGCCAAAAGGAAGATGTATAAGCCCTGGAAAGGTCGAAGGTGAGGCGATTGTCTCAAGCGAACCAATAGGATTCTACGGTGGAATTGATGCGAAGACAGGGATAGTAATCGAGAAGGGGCATGAGCTTGAGGGTAAATCCGTCTCTGACAAGATACTGATGTTCTCCTGTGGAAAGGGTTCGACTGTTGGTTCTTATGTGATCTATGGCCTGAAAACGAACGGTGTCGGACCAAAAGCGATAATCAACAAGGAGACCGAGACGATAGTTGCAACCGGAGTGATTCTTGCGGGAATTCCATGCATCGATGGGATAGATATCGAGGAGTTTAGAACGGGTGATATTGTCGCTGTCGATGCAGATGAAGGAGTTGTTGAGAAGAAGTAAGGAGAAGGGGAAAAACCCCTTCAAAATTAAGCTTACTCTACAATTTTAAGCTCAATTCCTTCGATTTCGTATGGTCGAGTATTCTCTGTCCACGTTATCCAGTTATCCGGTGCAAAGTCGTTTGTTCCCCTCAGGATTGCCATACCTTCTCCTGAAGCAGCAAGTTCACCTCTTCCTCTTACCATTACAACGATATCTTCTCCTTCTATTCTTGCAATTCCCCTTCCTTGGTATATGGTGATCAACTCCCCGATATGAGTAACCTTACCTTGGCCATCTGTGTAGACGGTCACATCTTCGCCAACAACGATCATCTGTCCAACACCTCTCAGAGATACCCAACCAGTCCCTTCGAGAAGTGCTCTACCTCTGCCTTCGGCATATAGTATTCCATCACCAACTATCCTCTCTACAACTTCTGTTTCATTACCAAGTAAACCAGGTCTTTCTGAACATCCTTCTAATCTCACGTTCTGTCTTGCTGCAAAGTATGGTTCTGCTGCAGCAGTTCCTACAATACTAATCATCATAAGCACAACAAGCGAAGCGCTTAGGATTCTTTTCTGTAATAAATTCATTTTTATTACCTCCAGAAGATACAATGGATTGAACGATATAAATTTCTAATCCGGAACAGAAAGCATCAGTTTTAAAATTAAAAGTTCATTACAGTTCCTTTTTGAATAGAAACCATTCAGAAAGTTCTATTATGTTTGTCCTTCCTTTCTGTTTCTTGGTTATTATCTTCTTCTGTTCGAGATTATATATTATTCCGGTAAGTGAAGATTTTGGTATCTCGGTTTCATACCTGATATCTGCTTGAGATAACTTGCCGTTGTTTTTTATAAGTGCTTCAACAATCGAGCGTTCCCTATCCGAGAGTGTTCCGATGACCTTTCTCATCTCGGATGTTACTTCAATAGCGCCATTTAATTCCTTTTTTGGTACGCTTGTATCGGGACGAGTGGTTGCAACATTGTCAGTTTCCTTCTCCCTCGACCTTGTACTTATCAAAATGAAAGCTACTGCAGCCACCACAAGGAAAAGGGCAATAATTAAAAAAAAGGAAGAATTACTCCCGTCTGTTATCTGATCTGATACGTCTCCCCCATCACCCCCCTGAAATGTATCTTGTGAATCTGATGGAATAATGTCCTCACCAATATTCTGCCTGTACTCGACTACAATCTCGGGTTCTTCCGTATCAAATCCCTGTATATCTACAACCACAGAATCATCTGACATCCCGACAAAATGATCGAAACCTTCAGAATAACTTATAGTCTTGAAGACTGCACCGGGAGGGAGGTAAACTGATAAATGTGCCTCGGTATAGTATCCTCCAAAGGACAGATCAAGCGTCCAAAGGTCTGCTTTCTTTGATGTAAGGGTGTCTGTAACAACATATAATTCGTTAGTACTTTCATCATAAACATACTCGGAAGAATCAAGAAAAGAGAGGTTATTTAGGTCATTTGCATTAACATAACCCAAAATTAGCATCTTTCCACTATCGTCTAAATAGATGTCCATGATAAGAGGGATATAATAAGAATCATCTGAATCTCCCAGATTGCTTGAATAAAGCTCAGAATACAATTCTCCAAGATCAGTAAGATCCTCTTGTGCTAAAGAGACCGGTATAATCACAGGAATTATGATACACAAAAGAAGGAAGAGAACAAACGATTTTTTCAAAAAACCAAACATCTTTTACCTCAGTCAATGACTTCTTAAACCTTATAGATATTATCACTTTAAAGTTTATAAACTTATATTAAGTGACGATTATACATTGAGGAGAAATAAATGGCTAAAATAAAGGTTGCCGGAATCCAGTCAGATATTGGAAAGGATCCGAAAGAGAACCTGAGAAGAAACCTTGAGATGATTGATTCTGCCTCTGAAGATGGTGCGAGTTTTATCTGTTTACCCGAGCTATTTATGACCGGTTTTGATTATGACTATATCAAGGCTAATTCTAGAGGTATTCCTAATAAAATAACTGAGGTCCTCGGTGAAAAAGCAAAAAAGAGTGGAATTTACATCCTCTCCGGAAGTATACCTGAGATGGTAGGTGAAGACATCTATAATACTGCAGTCCTCTTCGGAAGAGACGGTAAGATCATTGGGAAATACAGTAAGATTCATCTGTTTGGCCAAATGGGGGAGAAGAGTAACTTCACACATGGAGGGGACGTGAGGGTATTTGACACTGATTTTGGCAGGATTGGTGTTACTATCTGTTACGATCTGAGGTTTCCCGAATTATTTCGAAAACAAAGTGTAATGGGTGCTAAGATAATCTTTGTCCCATCCGAGTTTCCCGATCCAAAACTGGATCACTGGCGGACACTTCTGAAAGCAAGAGCCATCGAGAATCAGATTTATGTTATGGGTGTCAACAGAGTAGGAAAGGATGAGCAAAGCACCTTCTTCGGTCACAGTATGGTGATCGGTCCGAGAGGAACCATTATGACGGAAGCAAGTGATGGCGAAGAAATAATCTCGGCTGAAATAGATATCGGAAAAGTTGGCGAGGTAAGAGAGAGGACATTCTATCTTGGTGATAGAAGATGTGAGCTTTACTGATCATGACGCATGACTATGAAATGAGGCAAAGATTCGAGGAAGTGTTTGGTTCTGTTATTGGTGAAGCAAGAATATATGAGAAAAGGTGTTTGAATGCTACGAGATGGTCTGGAAAAGCCGTTTTAATCGTTGTTGACGCCGCCCTCGACTCTTCGGGGCTCAAATACTTCACAGTCGTCTTACCGAGGGTAAAAAGGTTTAAAGAGGAGTTTGTGGAGCAAGGGCATCTCATGACCCTTGCAGATCTGTCTGCTCTTCGTTCAAACGATGATAGATTGAGAGCGATACTCAACAACGAACGTGTCTGGAATGTCGCAATCGGGATTGCAGAGGAAATTGAAAATATTCGTAGAGAGAATGGATTTAAGACAGATTACGAAGCACTCAATCACTGGGCCAAATCTGCGAGATATGATGATTGGAAGGTAGACGTGATAGGTGGGATAAAAGGTGTTGGCCTAATTACTTTTCAGTATCTGAGGATGCAGGCTGGAGTTGATACATCTATGCCTGACAAGATCATAAAAAAGGTAGTAAGTGATACTTTTGGAATATCTGCAGAGGATGATATCTCCTTTATCTCATCAATGGAATATCTGTCAGAAAAAGTAGGATACTCCCAGATACTTATGTGTTGGGCGATATGGTTGAAAGAGTCGGATCGGTAGTGGCGAATATTTAAATATCGAGAGGTCTTAGTAGTTCTGGAATTCATATGGAATATACCCTCTCAGGAACGATAATATATGGTGACGAATTTGAATGTGTTAAAGGATACGTTGTCATCAAAGATGGAGTCATCCATGAGGTGGGCAAAGGAAGAGTAGACTCAGTTGAAAGAGGTATCATACTACCTGCATTCGTGAATGCGCATACACATATCGGTGATTCAGTTGTAAAAGATCCTGATACGAGTCAGATGACTCTTGAAGAGATAGTCGGTCCCGGGGGGCTGAAACATAGAATCCTTGAAGGCACTGCGTATGATGAACTCGTAAAATCTATGAAGTCAGCGCTAAAGGACATGATATCCTGCGGCATTGTAAATTTTGCCGATTTTAGGGAAGGTGGCGTCAAGGGAACCGATGCGCTGAGAGATGCCGCTGCTGACCTTCCAATAGGTGTAAATATATTCGGTCGGCAGTTACCAAGTGAAAAATCCAGTATGGAGGAGTTACTTGATAAAGTGGACGGACTCGGGATAAGTAGTGTTTGTGAATTAGAAAGCGAAGTTCTTTTAGAGCTTGTAGGGTGTTCAAGAAAGAGGGGAAGACAGATTGCAGTACATGCTGGTGAAAGGGACAGATCAGATATAAAAGGGGCGATTCAACTGAAGCCTGATCACATCGTACATTTGACAAAAGCCTCTACAAAAGACCTTAAACTTGTGGCCACCGAGGACATTCCTGTGGTCGTATGTTTGCGTTCAAATCTGATTACCGGTGTGGGACGACCACCCATAAAAGAGATGCTCGATGAAGAGATTACTGTCGCTGTAGGTACTGATAATGTTATGTTGAACTCTCCAAATATCTTTTCCGAATGTGAGTTTATCTCAAAAATTTACTCGATTGATGACCGAAAAGTACTTAAGATGTGCACGTTAAATGGGGCTAAAGTGCTCAAAAGGGATGGCGAGATAGGCTCCATATCGGAAGGAAAAGTTGCTGATCTGATAGTCATAAATGATCGTTCAAATAATATGGTGAATGTCAGGTGCCCAATATCCGGTATTGTGAGGCGTGCAAGACCAGGAGACATCAAAGCGACCGTCTACGAAGGTAATTTCGTGGTAAATAATGGAGGTTTAGAATGGAAATCAAATTCAAAGTCCGGGATGTTATGGTGAGTGATGTTATCTCTGTAACTGTGCCTGGAACTAGGGACAATGTGCTAAAAATATTCAAGGACAAACAGGTATCGGGAGTTCCGGCTGTCAAGGAAAACGGCGATCTTGTAGGGATAGTTACAAGAGTGGACCTGCTGCACCACCCTGAAGAGGAACAAATTGCACTCTTAATGACGCGGGATCCGATTACAATCGGACCTGAAGAAAATTTATCAGAAGCTGCAAGGTTGATAGTTGAGAATAATATCCGTAGGTTGCCCGTGGTAGACAAAGGTGACCTTATTGGTATTGTTACTATTGCGGATATAATAAAAGTGATCAGCACCATCGAGGATGATAGTACAATCGAAAGCTGTGTGTATGATGGAGTTATTTCGATATGGGACGAGACACCATTACCTGTGGTGGGTAAGATTATGGAGCTTGCTTCTATTGCAGCTGCACCATTAATCAATTCTGATCAAGATTTGTCAGGTATCATAACTGATCGTGATCTTATCAATAGGGCCATAATTGAGGATTATGTGGAGAAGTCAGATATGTCTGCAGGTTCCGATGAAGACGCTTGGACTTGGGAGAGTATGAGGGATACTATGAAGATGTACTATGGCGTATCCAAGATAAGCATGCCAAACATCCCCGTAAAGGATATCATGGTTACAAACCTTATAACTGAGTTCTATGGGGCTGAAACGAGAGGATGTGCAAAGCTTATGGTCAAACATAATATAGATCAGATACCAATAGTCAGCCCCGATCAGAGGTTGGTTGGATTACTGCTAGACAAAGATCTTATCAGATGTTTACTTTAATCTTGGGAGGATCATAACAACTTCAAGTGTGATGTTATCTTATCCAGTTGGTCTGATTTTGCAGGACCGATTCCAAGGGAAGTTATAGTACCCGGAGGGATCTCGGTAAGACCTGCATCAATCACAATTGCAGAAGGCAAACCCATCTTTTCTGCTTCTTCTTTTAATGATAGAAGCTCTTCCTTGGTTCCTACCTTAAGAGCCACTTTCTTTTGACCCGATCTTAACCAATTACTCTTGTCAGCTCTTTTTGTTAGATTATATGCAAGAATTGAAGCATGAGATGCCTGAACAGCACACTTGCCTTTCGATAGATTAAGATCGGATCTCACAACAATGCACTGTTTATACTCAATTTCTTCACTTCTATGATTGATCATCACAACAGAGGTATTATTAAATAGATTATCTATCTTATGGTAATAATGCAATGAAAGGATACCTCATCACGATAGAAGGTATCGATGGAGCCGGAAAGTCCACGGTTCTTAGATTCCTCAAAGAAAAGCTTGACAAGTATGATCCTATCTTCACCCAAGAACCCACTAAGAGCCATATTGGGGACGTTGTAAGGAATGTGATAAGTACAGATGCAGATTGTCTTGCTGAGGCTTTTTTATTTGTTGCGGATCATGCGGACCATGTGAACAGGGTTATCAAACCGGCAATTGAATGTGGAAAAATAGTAATTTCTGATCGTTATTCCGACAGTAGATATGCTTATCAAGGGGTCACGCTATCGGAATTCTTTGAAGATCCTATAAGTTGGTTGAAAGATCTTCACAGTGGGTGGACTATTCCTCCCGATCTTACGATATTGCTACATGTAGATCCCCAAAAAGCAGTTAAGAGATGTTCTGGGCGATTTGCTACATCAAAATTTGAGAAGGTCGAATTTCTCAGAGAGGTTCAAAAAAATTACTTGAGGTTAGTCGACGAAGATTCCGATAGGTTCGTTGTAGTTGATGCAAATACAAGTCTTAAAGCTATGGAAAAAGAGGTCCTTGAGAGTATAGAGAAGTTCCTCCCGCTCTATATTCATTAAAAGCCTTTTTATATATGCATGAATAACCAATATGGAGAGTATTATATGTACCCACTAAAGACCCCCATTCTGGTAACTTGCGGACTGCCATATGCCAATGGCCCTTGTCATGTTGGCCATTTAAGAACGTACATACCTGCGGATATCTATGTTAGGATGCTTAAAAAAATTGGCCAAGAAGTGACATTCGTATGTGGATCTGATACTCATGGGACACCTATAATTATGAATGCAGAGTCCCTTGGGATCACACCTACTGAGCTTGTTGATAAATATCATAAACATTTTGAAGGTGTATTTAAGACACTGGGTGTAAATTTTGATAGCTACGGTAGAACTGATTCAAAGACCAACCACAATCGAACGACTGAGATCGTGAATGCACTA
>JAXHTN010000056.1:0-10630 GCA_034190145.1 Halobacteriota archaeon
ACAGATCATTTATGCAAAAACGCATCTTGCTTACCGTAGAAGAATTATGAAACCAATTGATCTAATAGAGCATCCTGAAGGCGGTCGATTCCGCGAGGTATTCAGATCAAGTAGAGCAGTCACAACAAGTAGTGGCAAGAAGAGATCTGCTCTCACCCACATCTACTTCTCACTTGAGGAGGGAGAAGTGAGTGCTTTTCATAGAGTCGGATCTGATGAAGTCTGGAACTTATACCAAGGTACGGGCATACGCCTCTACATCTGGGATGGTACGAAAGCAGAGCCCGACTGCATTGAATTGTCAGCAAGTGCCAATTGCTTCTGCTATGTGGTCCCTGCTTGCAAATGGCAGGCCGCTGAACCAATATCAGGTACTGTTCTTGTAGGTTGCTCAGTTGCCCCCGGATTTGAATTTTCTGATTTTATTTTACTTGATGAAGACTCAAAAGAAGCAAAACTCCTCATCTCTAAAGCCCCGGAGATGGGAAATTTCATCCGCCATACCGAATGAAAATCAGGACCTCTTATCCCTTACTTTTCTATCCTCTGAAACATCCTAGCCTGGAATCCATGATACTTGGCAAATCCTTCGGCATCCTTTTGATCCAGTGCCTTGTCATCGAAAGAGACGAGCTCCTGAGAGTATATCGCATAGGGAGACTCTCTTGATACAACGGCTGCGCTCCCTTTGTAGAGCCTGACCTTAACGGTTCCTGTGACCCTCTCCTGAGTTTTATCGACAAAGGCATTCAGATCATCAAATAACGGATCGATGACAAGTCCCTCATACACAAGCTCTGACCACCTACTGTCCACCATATCCTTGAAACGCAGCTCGCTTCTGGTAAGTACGAGCTGTTCCAGATCCTTGTGAGCTGTAAGCAATATTGTTGCAGCGGGGTGCTCATAGTTCTCTCTTGCTTTGAGACCCAAGACCCTGTCTTCGATCATATCCGTCCTCCCGACCCCATGTCCACCACCAATCTCATTCAGCCGTCCGATCAGACTGAGACCGTCCATCTTCTCACCGTTGAGAGTTATCGGAACGCCACCTTCAAATCCTATCTCGATCGTTTCTGCTTCGGGTGCCTTCTCAGGGGAGACCGTCCAGCCGAAGATCTCTTCAGGTGGAATGAATCCGGGGTTCTCCAGCTCTCCACCCTCAATACTGCGACTCCATATGTTCTCGTCTATGCTCCAGACCTTCTCTGTTGAGAACTTGACACCATGCTCTTCTGCATACTTGCATTCCTCACTTCTCGTAAGATTCAGTTCTCGCATGGGTGCGATGACCTTCATATCAGTCGTTCGGAAGATCAGCTCAAAACGAAGTTGGTCGTTTCCTTTTCCTGTGCAACCATGAGCTAGCGCCTCGGCCCCTTCCTCCTTTGCCACTTTCACAACCTTTCTTGCAATCAGTGGTCTTGCAATCGAGGTTCCGATGACGTAACCTTCGTAATTTCCATTGGCCTTGATTAGGGGAAAAAGGTAATCGCTTACGAATTCTGCCTTTGCATCTATTGTGATATGTTTATCGCTAAGAATATTAGCCCTCTCTTCGGCCTCTTTCAAATCCTCTTCAGGCTGTCCGACATCGACAACAACAGTTATAACGTGATCGTATCCGTAATGCTCCTTTAGTAGGGGGATGCAGACGGAGGTATCCAGTCCGCCGGAGTACGCAAGGGCAACTTTTCGCATAGGAACATCTAAATGATTTAAAAACGTATAAATTTAGCGTTCTCAATGGGCCTATCACCGGCCCGATAAGAAAAGTTTATCTCAGAGTCTTACAAAGTAAGGTGATGCAGTCACATAATTGCAGTAATTGCAGTGACTGATTCTCACCTTGCCGCCATAACTCAGTTGGTAGAGTGTCTGGCTGTTAACCAGAATGTCACAGGTTCAAGCCCTGTTGGCGGCGTAGATCCATGAATCTATTGCTCGATCAGGTTCTGATCATTCTTGTTGCTGTTGTTATCGACCTAGCCATTGGAGATCCACCTGAAAAGTATCAAAATTGTTATCCTATCGTCTGGATAAGCAAGATTATGTATTTTTTTGATAATAAGACGAAAAGAGGAGATCCAATTAGAGAAAAGGTGCTGGGAGTAACCTATTGCCTAATATTGATCTCAATATTCTCAATACCTTGTTTACTTCTATATCTTCTATCTTCTGAGATAATTTATATCCTGTTATCAGCACTCATATTCAAGATGACCTTCACAATTAGTGGGCTTGAAAAATATGCCAGATCTACGATGACAGATAATATTGAAGAGAAGAGAACGGCTGTTTCTAAGATCGTAAGCAGAGATACAGCATATTTGAATGAATATCAACTGAATTCTGCGACTATCGAATCACTGGCTGAAAATCTGACTGACAGTTTTATATCACCACTCTTTTACTTTGTATTATTCGGATTATTCGGTGCGATGGTCTACCGAGTTGTGAATACGTTGGATGCTGTCGTAGGATACAAAAATAAGAGATATATAAACATAGGTTGGTTTTCTGCAAGACTTGACGACCTCCTGAACTATATCCCGAAGCAAGTATCCTCATTTTTGATTTATAGAGGAAAAATACCGGATAAATATGTAAAAAATCCGGTAAAAAAAGAGATTGTGGCCATCAGTTATAAATTGAAGGTGAATCTGGAGAAGAAAGACCACTATATAGTAGGAGAAGAGTTCGAAGGTCCAAAAGAGGAAGACATAAAACGTGCGATCTCCATTGTTAAGTCGAGAGCGATCGTATTTACGTTTATAAGTATGATGGCTCTGTTGATCCTTTATTTGGGAGGTTGGACGTGGTTGAACCGAGAAGTTCTGTACTTGATCTGAAGATCTGCGAGCATGGTGGCAGAAGCGGTGCAAATGCGGGTATCATCGATTTTAGTGCGAGCCTGAATCCGTATGGCCCACCTGATAGTATTTACGCCGCCATAAGAAAGGCTACTGAAGAGATCGGCCTCTACCCCGATAACAATTCAAATGAATTGAGAATGGCAATCTCTGAGAAGCTGGGGATTACAGTAGAAGGGCTTCTTGTAGGTTCCGGCTCAACCGAACTCATACGCCTTGTTGCCATGACCTTTGTTTCTAAGGATGTTTTGATTCCGAAGCATACTTACGGTGAGTACGGACCTGCCTCGGAGATGATGGGGGGACGTGTGAGGACTGTCGATATGCCAGAAATGCTCATCAATTCCGAGATGATAATTGGTGAGATCAGTAGGGGCGATGTAATATTTCTCTGCAATCCCAACAACCCCACAGGACAATATCTGAGAAAAGATGATATAAAATGGCTTACAGATAGTGCAGAGGATAATGATGCACTACTAGTGATAGATGAGGCATATATAGACTTCGTTGAGAATGCTTATGATACCACAAAGCTTGCTTCGGATTCTGAGAATTTGATCGTCCTTAGATCGCTTACAAAGTCTTATGCGATCCCTGGTATTCGTCTGGGTTATTCTATCGGATCCGAGGCAAATACCCTTGCAATAAAGAAGGTAAAACCACCATGGAACGTTGACATATTTGCCCAGAAGGTAGGAGTTGCTGCAATCAATGACAAAACCTTCCTTTCCGACTCTAAAAGAAAGATACTGACAAGCAAAAAGAAGATTGCAAAGAGACTTAATTTACACTCTGATGCAAATTTTTTTATAATGGATGTGGGTGCTGCAACTGATGTGAGAAGCAAGCTTATGAATAAGGGGGTATGCGTAAGAGACTGCTCTTCTTTTGGCCTGCCATCTCGCATAAGATTTTCAGTGAGAAGAGACGAGGAGAACGAGCTTCTCCTAAGGTCAATTGAGTCACTCGATCTTATCTGAAACCCCCGCCTCAGAAAAGGTTGCCATCTCGCATAAGATTCTTGTACTTGCCTCGACAATACCCATTGCTAGTGCTGCTCCGGTGCCCTCTCCAAGTCTGAGATTCAGATCCAAAATCGGCGAAAGACCCATGTGATCTAGCATCACTTTGTGACCAATCTCGACAGAAGAATGTGCAGCAATTATGTAGTCTTTTGATAATGGAGCGAGTTCGGTTGCAATAAGAGCTGCGGCTCCTGAGATGAAACCATCGATTACAACAGGCACTCTTTTAGCTGAAGCAGCAAGGATAACACCTGCAAGACCCCCGATCTCAAAACCGCCAACCTTTGAGAGGACATCTATCGGATCTTTCCTGTCGGGTCTGTTGATACCCATAGCCTCTTCAATGATCTTTACTTTAGCATCAAGTGCATCATCGTCAATTCCCGTTCCTTTCCCGGTGACCTTTCTTACGTCTACTCCTGTTATCACAGAAGCTATGGCACTACTTGCGGTCGTATTTCCTATCCCCATGTCACCAGTGCCAACGATATCGCAGCCCTTATCAAATTCTGCCTCAAAAAGTTCCATTCCTGTGATTATTGACTTAATAGCGTCTTCACGATTCATAGAAGGCCCTTTAGCCATGTTATCCGTCCCATAGCCTATTTTTCTTTTAATTAGATCGGGACTCTCATCAAGTTCTATTGCAACACCAATATCAACGACCACAATCCTTGCACCCACAGCTCTTGCAAGAACATTTATTCCGGCTCCGCCGCTAAGAAAGTTATAGACCATCTGGGCAGTCACCTCTTTTGGATAAGCGCTAACACCTTCTTCTGTCACACCGTGATCAGCAGCCATTGTAATTATTACCTTACGATCTGTCTTAGGTAGGGGGTTCTTTGTAATGCCTGCAACCTTTATTGAGATATCCTCCAGTACTCCTAGGCTGGAGCGGGGTTTTGTCAACTGATCTTGCCTCTGTGTTGCCGATCTCGTAGCCTCCTCATCGAGTGGTTCAATACTCTTAATCACGTCTTCGATCTTTCCCATAAAATAAGCTTAAGGTAGCTCATGTACATTTAAACTGTTGATGCGAATTGAAAGAAACGACGATTACATCGCCGTTTTCGGTGACTTTAAAGTCCTGAGTTCCGCCGTTTACAACGGAGGCTTCAGAAGGACAAAGACGATAATAAATCTCGGAGTGCCTCCCGATTTTAATGAAGAGCCAGTAAGTTTTTACAAATCTTTCATCTCCTCCAAGGGATTCGAGTCTCCAATTGGAATGATGACTGCTGCTTCTATGAAGAATGCGAAAACGGTAGAAAGAGGAGATGTCATCGGAATTACCACAGCAGGGCTTTGTGGAACCATAAATATAATCCTTCTCATAAACAAAGATCTGATAGAATCAGCTATGGTTAATGCTGTTATTGTAGCAACTGAGGCTAAAGCTGCGGCTCTTTCACATCTAAATATCAGAAAAGGATCTGAGGTGATAACAGGAACTCCAACCGACTCAATAATCGTTGCATGCTATGGAAGTGAGAATATAAAGTATGCAGGACCTGCGACCGCTATTGGAAACCAGATTTATGAGGTTGCAAGAGAATCGGTAGAGTCTGCGATGAGTGCTCAGGAAGGAATTGTAGCAGGTAGATCGATTCTTGAAAGGTTAGAGGAGATTGGGATAACTCTTGACGAGATGGTCTCTTCTGCCATGGAGCTTTATATTCCTGATGAGAATAAAGATTCTTTGGAGGTTGAGAGGAGGCTGAGATCTCTTATTGAAAAGCAGTGCAAAGATGTCAACGTCTCTTCATTACTCGCATCAGCGCTCTGTCTTGAAGACGAATTGCGGTCTGGGAGGCTGGGAATCAAGGGAGACCCTTCTTACGTCGTATCTGATGAATTGATAGGCCTCATGATATCAGAATATATCGCAGGATCTCTTGGGAAGTTTAATTTTGTAAGATACGATATGAAGAAGCCAGGAATACTAAAAGAGCTGAGTGTCTTTATGGATGATGCGATCGGAGGCCTAATTGCGGGATGTATGACAAAACTTTTTGATGAGTGGGAATAGATGTTACGTGAACAGATATCATTTTTGAGCACACTTCCTGTAAAAGAGGGCAGGATTGAGGAGATCGCCAAAGGTTTTTGGCTCTTTCCGGTTGTGGGCCTTATTATCGGCTCTCTTGTTTATGTAGCCTGTCTTTTATCGTTTAAAGTCTTCCCTGAAAATATCGCATCACTTGTTACACTGACGTCCCTTTATCTGATAACAGGTCTTATCCATCTGGACGGGCTTGCCGATTTTTCAGATGGGCTAATGGCAAATGGGGATGTGAACAGGAAGATCGCCGCGATGAAGGATGTGAAGGTCGGGATCTCAGGGACATTCTTTCTTCTAATTATCCTGCTCTTCAACCTGTACTCAATTAGGGAAATTTGTAGCACTGAGACGGGTCTGATGCTCGGCTTCTTTGCAGCAATTGTCATCTCTGAAGTATCGGCAAAACTTGGTATGTGCACAATCCTTGTATCGGGAGAGGGTATCGGTAGCGGGATCGGCTCAACATTTATAGATAACGTTTCAAAAAAGATGTATCTGATAGCAGTCGTAATATCAATTATCCTTGCTATCTTGGTTTCTGACTATCACATGTTTCTTACTGTTTTTGCCGGAGCTTGCACCTCATTTTTAATCCTATATCTAGCAGACAAAAGCTTTGGTGGCATAAACGGTGATGTGATAGGGGCGACAAACGAGATTGCAAGAACCGTCACACTCATCTTGTGGGTGGTTCTTTGATTGCTGTAATTCTTGCAGGTGGTAAGAGCAGTAGGATGGGTGAAGAGAAGGCACTTCTGAAGATAGGTAAGATGAGGTTGATCGATGTGGCAATAAAAGCCACAGAAGAATCAGATGCAGAGGAGTTCTACATCGCCGTTTCAAAGAATGCACCCAGAACTGAAGAGTACGTCCGGGATAACTTCAAAGAAAAAACCGTAAAGACCCCTGGAGACGGTTATCACTGCGATCTGGGATATCTCTTGAAGAGGTTCTCTGTATTTGTTTCAATCTCCTCAGATATCCCATTTTTGAAAGCATGGCACATCAACTCCATTATTGGTGCATATAAAGGGTGCAGCATCACCGGTGTTATTGAAGAGAAGACACTTTTGGATGGGGCATCTCCCGGTTATCTATTTGAGGAGGGTGAGAAGAATCTTGTTGCAATCGGATTGAACATTGTTACTTCATCTGAAGAGTCGTCCACTCTGATCTTCGATGATCCGTTGCTTGGGGTCAATGTGAATACAAGGCATGATTTGAGGATAGCAAGTGAGCTTTCTATAAGTAACAGTTGTTGAGGTAATCCACCTCAGAAGCATTTTAGATACATCCAAATCTCTTTTCATAAACAATTTTTTATTTTTGGAGTGTTCTTTGACATTTCTCCACTGGAAATTGTAGTGCAATTATTTGATCGCTCTTCAACTCTTTTTTAAAACTTATATTGAATGAAGACATGCTACTTTGTATTGATGATCAAATTCAAACGAAGGCTGTAGTATTATGTCGGATAATCTATTGGGAGATATATCGGTTGAGAAGTGGGAGGGGTTCCTTAATAAGTATTACAAGGATAAGGTACTCGAACTTGCAAGTGAGTATCCAGAGAAGAGGAGCCTGATCATTAATTGGTCAGATGTTGATAGATATGATTCAGAACTTGCAGATGCCCTATTGGAAAACCCGGATATGGCGCTAGAACGCGCTGAGGAGGCATTGAGAAACTTCGATCTTCCGACAGGAATAGTCCTCGAAAAATCACATGTCAGGATCTCAAAATTACCTATGAGGACCGAGATAAGGGAGCTAAGGAGCCACCATATCTCAAAATTTATCGCTCTCGAAGGGCTTGTGCGTAAGGCAACTGAAGTCAGACCTAAACTGACGAATGCTGCCTTTGAATGCCAGAGATGTGGCCATTTTACGATGGTTGATCAATCGGGAAGCAGATATATTGAACCGTACTTATGCGAGAGTGATGCCTGCGCGGGAAGGAAAGGGGCATTCAAACTCTCCGTTCCTAGATCCGAATTTGTAGATGCGCAGAAGATCATGATTCAAGAATCGCCGGAGAATCTGAGAGGCGGGGCCCAACCCCAGACCCTTGACATACAGGTGGAGGATGATCAAGCGGGAATTATCAGTCCTGGAGATCGGGTTGTGGCAACAGGGATACTCAGGTCGTATCAGCGCTCCACCCAGACAGGGAAATCGACCACTTTTGACATCTTCTTAGGGGGCATCCATGTAGAACTTGAAGAACAACAGTTTGCTGAGATTGAGATTACAAAAGAGGATGAAGAAGAGATTGAAAAACTAAAAAATGATCCTCAAATATATTCGAAGATAGTGAGATCGATTGCTCCTACCATCTATGGATATGAAGAGATAAAAGAGGCGATGGCTCTGCAGTTACTCTCAGGTATCGTAAAATCACTACCTGACGGATCGCGTATAAGAGGTGATACTCATATGTTGCTCGTGGGCGATCCGGGTACGGGGAAATCACAACTACTTCGCTACGTCTCAAAGTTGGCCCCAAAAGGGGTTTATACAGGGGGTAAAAGTGCTACTGCAGCAGGTCTTACTGCGACAGCCGTAAAAGATGAGTTTGGGGAGGGGAGATGGGCTCTCGAAGCTGGTGCCCTTGTCCTTGCAGACGGCGGTATAGCAGCAGTTGATGAGCTGGACAAGATGAAGAGCGAAGATAGTAGCGCCATGCACGAGGCAATGGAACAACAGACTATAAGTGTTGCAAAAGCAGGGATAATGGCAACACTCAAGTCCAGATGTGCAATCATAGGGGCTGCAAACCCTAAGCGTGGTAGATTTGATATGTACAAGCCCCTTGCAGAGCAGATAGACATGCCTGTAACACTTCTTTCAAGATTCGATCTGATATTTATAGTTGCTGATGTCCCAAACGAGAGTGACGATAGAGATATCGCCGAGCACATACTTCTCTCCCATTATGCCGGAGAGTTGAGTGCAAGAGCGGAAAATGTCGGGGACGTTCGCAAGGAGACCGTAGAGGCTCAGATGAAGCCAATACAACCAGAGATACCACCAAAACTGTTGCGTAAGTACATAGCCTATGCCAAGCGCAACATCTTCCCGGTGATGACTGAGGAGGCAAGAGAGAAGATAATACAATTTTATGTTGGGCTGAGGGCGCAAGGTGAAGGTGAAAAGTCTGCGGTTCCTGTGACCTCTCGACTCCTTGAGGGGCTGGTTAGATTAGGGGAGGCCTCCGCAAGGATGAGGCTTGCCGATGAAGTTACTCTTAACGATGTGAACAGGGTTATAACCATAGTCGAGGCATCACTCAAGCAGGTTGGTGTTGATCCTGAGACAGGAAAACTCGATGCTGATTGGATCTTGGGAAAACCGAAGAGTCAGCGGGACAAGATTACGATTCTTTTAGATCTGATAAAGACCGTGATGAATGAATACAGTGGAGAGGCCCCTGAAGACGAGGTTCTTGAGAGGGCGCAAGACGAGGGGATCGATAAGATAAAGGCAAGAACCATTATAGACCGACTGAAGCGTGATGGTGAGATAACGGAGCCAAGACAGGGTATACTGAAGCTGGTGTTGGTGTAATGATGTATATGAAAAGATATGAAGCAGGACCAGATACAATTGTTGCAGTATGTGATAAAGGACTTATTGGTAAGAAGTTTACTCAAGGAGAGATTGTCCTTAATATCTCCGAAGGTTTTTACAAAGGATCGATTGCAAAAGACGTAGATGTTGTTGATGCTCTGAGGAGCGCTACTATAGCAAATCTTGTTGGACCTGAAGCAGTAAAGTGTGCGATTGATAATGGATTTGTCGACGAATGTAACGTCATTATGATAGATGGTGTGCCACATGCACAGATGGTCCTGATATGAAAGAAGATATGTCCAACTTGGATGTGGCAGCAGTCGTCACTGAGTTGCAAAAAGATCTGATAGATGCAAAACTACACAAGATATATCAACACACAAGAGATGAGATCAGACTGAAGCTCTATATCTTCGGAAGTGGTTACACCGACCTCATAATAGAATGCGGTAAACGTATACACCTAACAAAGTATCCAAGACAATCTCCAAGGGTCCCACCGGCTTTTCCGATGTTTCTTAGGAAGCATTTGAAGGGAGGGAGGATAACCAAGATCTCTCAACACGGTTTCGACAGAATCGTGGAGATCCATATAAAGCGGGGGGAGTCCTCATATATACTGATCTCCGAACTCTTCTCAAAGGGCAATCTGATAATCCTTGATGAAGAGAGGAAGATTATGCTCCCGATGAAGCATATGACCTTCACAGACAGAAAGATTAAAAAAGGAGAGTATTACCAGTTTCCAATATCCAAAAAAAGTCCTATGGAGATTACAGAGGAAGAGTTGAGCCACATATTTGAAGAATCTAATAGCGATGTGATCAGAACCCTAGCATCACGACTGAATCTGGGCGGAATGTACGCAGAGGAGATCTGCTTACGGGCGGGTATAGACAAAAATATACCTTCAAAGGAGATCACAAATGACGAATTGAGTTTAATTCATAAAAAACTCGTCGAACTCACAGATCCGATCAAGAGTGGTGATCTTAAGCCACAGATTATAATAAAGGAAGGCCAAAACATTGACGCAACACCATTAGATTTAATTTTTTATAGAGGTGGTGAAAAGCAGAATTATAACTCGT
>JAXHTN010000057.1:0-10392 GCA_034190145.1 Halobacteriota archaeon
AAATTTCTCAAATATTGTCACATCGTACCCATACTGTGCAAGATCATGGGCGCATGCGAGTCCAGCAGGACCGGACCCAACTATTGCCACTTTTTTACCGTTTTTTCGGATTTTTGGTTCAATGTTTTTTTTGTAAAAATACATGTGCAAGAGTGAATAAGCCGAGGTTATGGGTGGATAAATGAGCAAAGGTTAAGAGTGAAATTTATGTACTTTGCCAGGTACTGTTATAAGTACGGGGCTTGCCAACTTTTTCCCATATATATTCCGCTTTTTTCATTACAATTATCCCAGACTAGGCTTAAGATATAATGTATTACTTTGGTTAATACATGACAAAATTTATATATTATGTTAAATAGTATACTACACTGTACAAATATATACAACAGATGGGTGAAGTAATTGAAATTTACAGTCGATGAAGATGAATTTGTTGCCGAGATCGAGAAGATGAGAAATGGGGGGCCGGTTGTTGCAGAGCTATGTATGAAGGTAGAGGCCGAGGTAACACCACTTGATGTTTATACCTGCCTAAGTAGCGATAACTCGTATCTTCTGGAGTCGGTAGACAAAGGAGGTCGCCACGCAAGGTTCTCATTCGTAGGATACGATCCTGACGTACTGATAACGATAAAGGATCGCAAAATTGAGGTATCATCCTGCGAGGGTGGCCTTGGCAACTGGATAAAAGAAAGCACCCAAAAAGTCTTAAAAAATGGATCGATAATTGAAGGTCTTGACAGCTTGGATGCTCTGAGGGCCACTTTTCCAACTGCAAATGATGCCCAATTTCTCGGTTTGGATCTCTTCGACAGACAGACCTTCATCGGTGGTGCCATAGGCTATCTCTCGTATGACATCGTCTATGATTGTTGGTTGGACCAAGAGAGGTTGAGTTCGGCTAAGAAGAGTTCGGATATACCGGATGCCCAATTTGCAATTACCTCAAAGACGATTGTATTCGACCATGAGACTGGGTCCATCTACGTGATGATAACGCCATTTTTAACGGCAGAAGATGACCCCCGAGAGGTGTATAAAGCCTCAGAGAAATGTGCGATTGAGATCGCCACTCGTATAAAAAATTCTTCAGATTTTTGCCCTTCGCAATCAACGACTGATGCAGGTGAAAGGGGCATGAATGGCTTAAAGGGTAATATGGGGAAGGAGGAGTACGAGAGGATTGTTGAGGTGGGAAAGGAACACATCTTTGCAGGCGATATATTCCAGGTCGTCCTATCAAGGAGGTATTCAGGAGATATCGGTCTTACACCACTTGAAATTTACGAGAGGTTGAGAGAGGTGAATCCCAGTCCGTACATGTACCTCTTCAAATTTGGTGATCTTGGGATAATCGGTGCAAGTCCTGAGACTCTTCTCACCGTTCACAAAAGAAAGGTCATAACAAACCCGATAGCAGGGACCTGTCCCAGAGGAAAGAGCGAGGAAGAGGGTGAAGAACTGGCAAGGGCTATGCTTGCGGATGAAAAGGAGAGGGCAGAGCATATAATGCTTGTCGATCTCGGAAGAAACGACGTAAGAATGGTCTCAAAACCAGGGACAGTAAAAGTTGAAGACTTTATGAGTGTTCTCAAATATTCTCACGTGCAACATATTGAGAGTACCGTCATCGGAGAACTCAGAGACGAGTGCGATCAGTTCGACGCAACAAGGGCCATATTCCCTGCAGGTACACTATCAGGAGCTCCGAAGATCAGGGCAATGGAGATAATCGATGCTCTGGAGAGTGAGAGTCGAGGGATCTATGGAGGCGGTGTCGGGTACTATTCGTGGGATGGTGATGCGGACTTTGCCATCGTGATAAGGACAGTTGTCACTAAAGGTAAGACTGCATACGTTCAGGCCGGAGCAGGGATTGTAGCAGACTCAGACCCTGAAAATGAGTACTATGAGGCCGAGAGAAAGATGGCTGCGATGCGAAGGGCAATCGAGCTTGCGGAGGTGAAGAGATGAAAGTGCTCTTTATAAACAACTTCGACTCATTCGTATGGAATCTCGTCGATTACGTCTCGGTCTTTGAGGAGAATACGGTAGTGGTTCCAAATACTGTGGGACTTTCTGAGGTAGAAGAGATTAATCCTGATGCAATAATCGTTTCTCCCGGACCTGGAAATCCGACAAAGAGTAGTGACATTGGATCTTGTCTCGAGATTATAAAGAGCTACAAGGAGATTCCGATGCTTGGGATATGTCTTGGGCATCAAGCAATAGCTGTAGCATTCGGTGGAAAGATCTCGCGTGTAAGCCCCGTTCACGGAAAGACATCTGAGATTCTGCACGACGAAAAGTCGATTCTTGAAGGCATCCCAAACCCACTTGAAGGTGGAAGGTATCATTCGCTTATTGTAAGTGAGGTCCCCAAAGAGATGGATGTCAGTGCAAGGGCAGAAGATCCCTGCGATTCCTCAAACCTTGTTATGGGGATCAGGCACAAAAAGTATCCAATGGAGGGACTTCAATTCCATCCTGAGAGCATACTGACACCAGAGGGTCTGAAAATCATCGAGAACTTTATCGAGATGGCGAAGACGTACTGATCATTGGATATCTTTTCCTTTCTCTTCCTCAAGCCTCAACGACTTGCCGATACAGACATGGCTCTCCCTTGCTTTGTCGATGCAGTCGTCTCCTCCGCAGAGTATCCTCCCAAAGAGAACGGTATTTGCATCAGCCCCGCAAAATTCACATCTTTTGTCCTTCAAAAACTCGCTTGCCATGTTATTAAATATGGGTGTATCACGATTAAATCCTTTCTTAATATGCTTCAAACCTACATAGCAACTGTCACCAATAGTATCATTATTACCTTTGCTATCATTGAACTGGAATAGTTTATTGCAACCATCTTCAGACCGAACCTACCGAAGAGGGACAAGTACATAGATAGACTGTATCTCAAGTACATCATCGTTATCCCGAGCATGCTTCCGATGAGAAGTGTGATTATCGCTTGTTTTTCAGTAAGTACGCCCTCTACAAGGAGAAGCGCCACTGTGGCATATCCGGCAGAGTAGTGGATAAACTGTGCAATAAGGGCGGTTGCAGATTCGCCTGGAATTCCAAGAGATTTTAGGATGGGTTCAAAGAATAGAGCAACTTGATCCATGACTCCATAATCTGAAAGGATAAAAATAACGATGAATGTGATGATCAATATTGGTATTACCCGCTTCAGTGTTCTAAATGACCTTTTTAGAGCTGTCTTTATGCAAGGCGGATCCCTATCTATCTCTTTTAGATCATACTTTTTTTCATCTTCAAGAAAGTTCACTCCCGGCAAGAAGAACCTTGAGTAGATGAAAGCCGCAAAACTTTGAAGAAATGACGAGAGGAGTCTTAGAGCAATATAAATCCCTCCAATCCTCGGTCCCAAGAGGATGAGTGCAATTGGAGCCTGTGCCCTTAGTAACGATTCACTGAAGACTACCGGAAACGTACTCATCACAACAGTCACAATTGCTTCTCTATCGCTGACATCCCCATCCTTGTAGAACTCAGAAAGAACTGATTTTCCCGCGGTCGGACTCAAAAATGAGGTCAAAAGTGAGAAGACACTCGCCTTGGGAAGGTTAAGTGTCTTGCTCAATGGCACAACGAGGGTGGATAATCTGTTGAGTATGTTGGTCTCAAGGGCAATATTTGCAAGGACAATTCCTACGGTTATGAGAATAGTTGCTCGAATCAGATAGGTTGCAATATCGATCATTACCAATGGTATAATCGACCTTCTGATTTATATCGATTGCCATCATATTATGGCCTTCTTTGTAAGCAATCATCTTTTATGGCCATTAAAAAAGAATTTTTCACGAAATTATGAGGGGAACATTAATATATCTGGAGCATGTAGACTTTCCGAGGGGGTCCTATTTAAAGTTTACCAAAAGCTTTAAGAACTAGTAAGTAGTAACTATTACTAACTAATAGTTTTTCTTATTTAATTAGGTGAGGTTATGGGTATTAAAAAGTTAATGGACAATCATAATCGTAAGCTGATCCTTTCAGAAGTTATATGTCGAGTAGGTGTAGGGTGTACAGCTTACGAATTATTTAAGGATTGTAACTTTGGAATGTCCATCTCTGCTATCAGCCAACACTTGAAGAAGTTAGAGGGGGAACTTTTCATCAACGGAGAGGTTTGTGATAGTATAATACGAGAGGGGAGGTATAAAAAGACGTATAAAATCACAGATAATGGTAAAAAAAAGATATTTGATTGTATAGAAGATGATATAGTGTTACTTGTGGTAAATATGCCAATTGAAGATCGCATTGTCTTTTATGAAAGAATTAGAGAGGTTTTAGGGATAAATGAGGTAATTGATGATGGAAGAAGTTGAATTTAGTGGTATTAGCAATTCTAGATACGATGAACCTATAGAATGTCCTGAATGTGGATCACACAGCATCGTCCATGATTATGAGAAAGGTGAGCTTTATTGTGGTGAATGCGGACTCGTAATAGAAGAGGAGATAATTGATCAAGGGCCAGAATGGAGGGCTTTCAACTCGGAACAGACGATGAAAAGGGCAAGAACTGGCGCTCCTGCTTCTTACACAATCCACGATAAAGGGTTATCAACCACTATCGATTGGAGGAATAAGGATACATATGGGAAGACCATCTCCTCCGGAGATCAGGCCAAATTCTACAGATTAAGGAAGTGGCAGAAAAGGATAAATGTTAGCGACTCAAGTGAGAGAAGTCTTGTCTTTGCGCTTTCAGAGATTGATAGAATGGGCTCTGCACTCGGACTTTCGAGGAGTATAAGGGAAGGTGCAGCTCTTTTGTATAGACAAGCTGCCGATAAGGGATTGGTCAGAGGAAGAAGTATTGAAGGATTGTCAACGGCAGTTCTATATGCCACATGCAGGCAATATGGCGTGCCTAGGACACTTGACGAGCTTGCATCAGTCTCAAGAATAGGTAAGAAAGAAGTTGGAAGGACATATAGGTTCTTATCACGTGAACTCAGTCTTAAGTTACAACCAGTTTCACCGTCGGAACTTGTACCGCGTTTCTGTTCCAGGCTTGAATTGGATGGTGATGTTCAGTCAAAGACAATAGAAATACTAACTGAGGCGGAAGAGAAAGACGTCTCGGTCGGAAAAGGTCCAGTAGGGCTTGTAGCTGCTTCTATATATATTTCCGCAACACTTCTTGGAAGACGAAAAACTCAAAAAGAGATAGCGGATGTAACAGGTGTTACTGAAGTTACAATTCGCAACAGATATAAAGAGATAGCTGAAGCATTAGATATTGGAATATAGATGCCATATGAATGCTCAGAACTATTCCCTTTCCCAAGAATAAGAAACGGTCAGAGTGAGTTAATATCTGACGTATGGGATGTATTATGTAGTGAAGGTCACCTTATAGCGCATGCCCCAACAGGTATCGGTAAAACTGTTGCAGTACTTACACCGGCTCTGGAATACGCTCTTTTACACAAAAAAACTATTGTATTTCTTACACCCAAACAGTCACAGCACAAGATAGCAGTTGAGACACTTAAGATGATAAAATCCGCTTCAGATATTGATTTTATAGCTGTTGACATAATATCGAAGCAGGACATGTGTCCGAGAAGCATATCAAAGGAGCATCACTCTTTCTTCACCGAGTTTTGTAAGGTCGAGCAGAAGACAAGAAGTTGTAGATTCTTCAGAAGATACGACCAAGATGTTGTGAAGACGATTAACGAGAATATTCTTCATGTTGAAGAGCTCTGTGAGGTCTGTACCGATGGCGGCGTCTGCCCCCACAGAACTGCTCTTGATGTCGGTGAAGAGGCAGACGTTATAATCTGTGATTACAACTATATATTCTCCAAGATATCCGAGACTATCCTGACACGTATGGGGAAATCTCTTGAGGATCTGATACTGGTTGTAGATGAAGCTCATAATCTTCCTGATAGAATAAGGGATCAGTTGAGTAGTACGCTGACACAAAATGACATTTCAGAGGCTTCTAACGAGATGAGAAACCTGGATCGTACACTCTACAGGCATTTGACTGATTTAAGGGGTTTTTTCAACAACCTTGTGGCCAAAGTAGAGCTCAACTCTGAGAAAAATATTGAGATGGGGTACCTTAAAGGTGAAGTCGAGAAGATACTCAAGAGCAGGTTCGACCCCATAAGCTACGAAGAGTTTATTGAAGATCTCAGGACTACTTGTGTAAACTCAAAAAAGGACTGCTGGCATGTAATGGATGTCTCTGATTTTCTTGAAGGTTGGGTTACAAAAGAAGAGTGCTCAAGGATACTTACAAATGGTGAATTTCCTAAACTATCCTACAAGCTACTCGATCCATCCGTGCTCAGTTCTGAAATCCTTGATAGATCTCATTCAACCATAATGATGAGTGGTACACTTTTTCCGATGGAGATGTACTCAGAGGTTTTAGGTGCTGAAAAAGAAAGAACTCTTTTAAGGGAGTATAATTCTCCATTTCCCCAAGATAACCGGCTGATAGTTGTTACTAAAGACATTACAACCAGATATTCCGAGAGAGGGAGCCTTATGTACAACAGAATTGCCGATTCAATAAATAGGACTCTTCATGATTCTTCAGGTAGTGCGGCTGTGTTCTTTCCTTCATATTCTCTAATGGGGAGTGTCATGTCGCACATTCCCCCTACTCTCAGAAGAAAAATCATTGTTGAGGAGAGGGGGATGAACAAAGAACAGAAGAACAACCTCTATGAATTTCTTAGAGATTCGGGCGGTGTATTGTTCGGTGTTCAGGCAGGATCACTCTCTGAAGGTATCGATTACGAGGAGAATATTCTCACAACAGTAATAGTTGTTGGTATACCTCTCAGTCCCCCTACTCTTTACACAAAAAACCTGCTTGGATACTACACAAAAAAATTTGGGAGGATGAAGGGGCGGTGTTATGGTTACGTTTACCCGGCCATGAATCGTGCCCTTCAGGCGGCAGGAAGGTGCATAAGAAGCGAGCAGGATGTTGGAGTGATTATCCTTATGGATTACAGGTTCCGATCGAAACCTTATGCCGATTGTTTCCCAACTGATTACAATGTATTGTTCTCGGATAAGGTCGAAAGATTGTCTTCTGAGTTCTTAAGGTCTCACAACAAGATAAAATGAAATTATGCCATGCTTGACATTAAGTAAACCAAAGTTGAAGTTATATAAACTTCGATAAACGCGGCAACAAAGAGCAGCGGAATAACAAGAATTATAAATGTCCTTATCCCTCTTATCAGCTCCTCCTTTATATTAGAATCTCTATCAATTAGCATACATAGTAGCTCCTGCCCCAATTTCAGACCGATTGCAGAAGAGAGAAACACCATCGGCAACTCAATGACCCCGTGCGGAACAATTGCCATTACTACGAAGAAAAAACCCATCTCTCTTTGCGCCATCTGAATTATCACACCGATCAAGATCCCATTCAATGCAATGAACCCAAGAGGGATGAGGCCGAATGCAATACCTGTTACGAGTGCAACAAAACTTAGAAATGTGTTTCTTGTGAAGATGTTAAATACTACCATGGGTGCAGAAAGCTCCATGAGTCCGCTGAACTCTTCACCGAGTTCCTGAATAAGTGTATCTGAGTACGTCTCATCGGAAGCGCTAAACAGATAACCGGACATGGCAGAAATAAAGAATATAATCGTTATGAATAGGAAGTGGTATTTTAGGCCTCTTAAGTGGGAAAAAGTTCCTAGTAGAAATTCATTTACCATCCTAAACTCCTAATGTCATCCTGAGTGTATTTCTAATACCCGGACCTATTCCGAGCATAAGCACTGCCAGAAGAAGAATATTTTTTAGATCGGTATCCTCTTCCTCCGAGAAGAATGTATCCAATATATATAGTGTCGGTATCATAACAGATAACTTTAACGGAAACATTACTGCTGCAGAACCGGTTAACTCGATAAGAAAATTCTCGAGGACGTGCTTTCCAATGTACCCTAACCTTCCGATCCCGATGTAACTGGAAGATGCATCGATTAGTTGTGCTGAAAGGACCAGGAAATTTACAGGACTTGTGAGGTAAATTATATCTAACGAACGACCGATGAGGTATAGTGCTGTTGATATTGAAAGGGCAATACCAATCACTACAGGTGGCACCCATACAAACTCAATATCTCCCGTCTGCAAAAGGATTCCAAGACTCAGAATTATTAAGACTACACCTGTAAGACTAAATAGGGGGATATAATCTCTTATCACACCCCTTCTAAAGAGTAGGAGGGATGCAAGAAGTGCGGAAATACATATAAAGAATAGGAGAAAATAGATTAAAGGTGATATGAAGATATACCTGATGGGTGCTTCAAAGATCTCCGCATCTTCCATCACCCGTAATATCGATCCGAGGAACATATATGGAGATACTGCAAGAATAAAACGTTCATCTATCTTCACCTCAAGTTTCTTGAGGAGCCATAGGACCAAAAAAAGGCTAATGAAAAGAATGATTCCATACGTTGAAGTATCAACTCGGTTGTATTCGGTGTCGTAAACGATAGGGTTAATATAGTAAACCTGTATAAATTCCGTTAAATTCATCTCAATCCTCTATTATGGTGTCATCATGAAACAGAGCAAATGGATGCAGCTACCACGAAGCGTGGTTATTGGTCACGATGTATTATTTGAGGTTGCTAATGTCTGTAAAGAACTTAAACTTAGCGGTTCTGCCGTTGTGGTTTCAGGCTCCAACACGCGACGTTGTGGCGGAGAGAAGATATTTGATATTCTTTCAGATGAAGGATATGATGTTCAGATCACAGAGGCGAGATCTACAAATGATTATGATATCAATGAGGTGGTAACGGTAGTAGAGGAGGTCCGTGCAGACTTTATGCTCGGTGTCGGCGGTGGTAAAGCAATTGATGTCTCAAAATATATTTCATATAGCTTTGATATCCCTTTCATAAGCGTACCAACTGCTGCTGCTCATGATGGAATAGTATCCTTTACCGCATCGGTAATTCAAGAGGGGCAGAAGGTCTCGATTCCAGCTCAGGCACCTCTTGGAATAATTGCTGATACTTCGATTATATCATCTGCACCTAAGAGGCTCATGGCAGCAGGTTGTGGTGATATAATATCCAATTATACCGCTGTCAAGGATTGGGAACTGGCCACAAAATTGAGAAATGAAGTTTATAGCGAATATGCTGCAGCTCTATCCGAGATGACGGCAAAGATTATTCTTGATAAAGCTGAAATTATGAAACCCGGGCTTGAAGAAGCTGTAAGGACGGTTGTTAAAGCCCTTGTATCGAGCGGAGTTGCAATGAGTATAGCCGGATCTTCTCGTCCTGGTTCCGGTTCCGAACATAAGTTCAGCCATGCACTTGATAAGATTGTGGATAAACCGGCCCTTCATGGAGAACAATGTGGAGTCGGTTCAATCATGATGATGTATCTTCACGGGGGTGATTGGAAAGCAATAAGGGATTCTCTGCGAATGATTGGTGCACCAATAAATGCAAAGGAGTTGGGTATCCGAGAAGAGTTCATAATTGAGGCCCTAGTTCATGCTCATGAGATAAGGGGAGAGAGATATACCATACTCGGTCCCGGACTTACCGAAAGTGCTGCTGAAAAACTTGCTGTTGCCACTGGTGTTATTTGAAATAAATGGAGTACGAAAATGTCTGAAAAAACATCTGTTACCTTGGTAGGAAGTAAACTCGTAAATAATGAGATGGAATTCATATTCTATGGTCCCGCTTCCGAGTGTGAAGGTTGCAAATTAAAAAATTCATGTCTGAACCTTGAAGAGGGGAGGCGCTATAAGGTCCTTGGCCCGAGAGGGGGAATGAAACAGAATTGCCCTATTCATGAATCCGGTGTCGTTGCTGTTGAGGTCATCGAATCACCGACAACTGCCTCGATTGAATCAAGAAGGGCCTTCAACGGCTCGAAGATATTTTACGATCATATAAACTGCAATGAAAACGAATGCGAGTTCTATGATCTCTGTCATCCAATGGGGATAAAAAATGGAGATAAATGCACCATTTTAAAAGTTATTGGAGATTTACCGGGTGAATGCCCTAAGGGTTTTTCTCTAAAGCTAGCTGAACTGAAACGGTAATTTATTCAATTATATCTCTTTTAAATTGCCCTCTTTTTTATACTCTCTCAGAAGCATCTGATAACCCTGAACTGCCATCTTGTTGAGCCCCATGATGTCAGTTGTCCCAAGTTCTCTTACGACCTTTGCGGGAACACCGGCAACAAGAGATCTTGGTGGTACTTCCATATTCATTGGCAGAACGGAACCTGCTGCAATAATTGATTCCTTGCCAATCTTTACTCCCTGGAGTAGAACAGATCCGGCACCTATAAAGGCATTTTTCC